>JBIKPL010000403.1:0-3169 GCA_044357485.1 Cytophagales bacterium | reverse complement strand
GAAGACGTTTTCAATCCATTCTTAGTTACGGGTTATTTTGATAAAGCACACTTTTGCAATAGAGAAAAAGAAACGGCAGAGATTATCAGTTTAAATCAGAGCAAAATCAATATTACGCTATTTGCCTTAAGACGTATGGGCAAAACAGGCTTAATTCACCATGTATTTAAAACCATGGAAAGAAAAAACAAAATAGCCTGCATCTATATTGATATACTTTCTACTCAAAATTTAAAAGAATTTACAACTTGCTTAGCCAATGCCATTTACCAACGATTCCCTGAAAACAAAGGAATAGGAAATAAATTGCTTGAACTCATCAAACTGTTACGTCCAACAATAAGCTATGATACTTTGTCGGGTGCACCAGCACTAAGTTTGGATTTTAAACAAACACACCAATACGAAAAAACCATACAACAACTATTTGATTTTTTAGACCAGCAAAACATCAACATAACTGTAGCCATTGATGAATTTCAGCAAATACTCACCTATCCTGAAAAAAATATTGAAGCAAGTTTAAGAACATTTATCCAACAACTTAAAAATACCAATTTTATATTTTGTGGCAGTAACCAACAAATGATGAATGTCATCTTTAACGATGCAAAACGCCCATTTTTCGCAAGTTGCACCGCTTTAAAATTAGACAAAATAGACCAACATGAATACCGTAAATTCATTCAAACTTTATTCAATAAAAGCCACAAAAAAATCAGTCCAGAAAGTATCAATTTTATACTTGACTGGACTCATACACATACTTATTACACACAATATGTTTGCAATCGCGTATTTGCAACCGGTGTAAAGGATATAGAAATTAGCCATGTTCGTAAAGTTTGTACCACTATTTTAGCACAAAATGAACATATCTATTTTCAATATAGGGCCTTACTCACAGCAGCCCAATGGAAATTACTAAATGCATTTGCCAAAGAAGAAATTGTTGCGCAACCACATGCCAGTACATTTTTAAAGAAGTATGATTTAGGCACTTCGGCGATGGTAAAAAGAGGCTTAGATGCATTGATACACAAAGAAATGATAAGCATCACCTATACAGAATCAGGAATTATATACAGTGTTTATGATAAATTTTTAATGCGGTGGATGCAAGATTAATCTTTAGCATCGCCATTGTATAAAACGGTAGCATTACTAAAATTATATTTGCCCTAGGTATTAATTTCGCCATATCCTTATTGCAAAATAGGGGATTCATCAATGGTAAAACAAACATTGAGCTTAAGCGAATTGGTTTTAGGGGGGGATGAAGTGATGGAATTAGCCAAATGACTCTATACGAAGCACCGTGTTTTTTAAATATGCGCTATTCTAGGGATTTTAATAGCAACTAAAAACAAAAAAATGGCGTAAAAATCAGCGGATAATTATATTTGAATTGAAATTTTTATATATTTGGTTTCGACCTAAAGTGATGGTTGAATAGAACAGCGTCAATAATGTAAGATATATAGTGATTATTCAGTTTTTGATTGGATAAATAAGTAGCAAAATGAAAAGTAATTTGAGATATTTAATTGTTTTTATATTGATGGTTTTGGGTTTGAGTGTTGCTCAAGCACAATTTACCGTTTCTGTAACCAGTATAACCGATGTGACCTGTAATGGTGGGAGTGATGGTGCAATAACGGTGTCTGTGTCTAATTCTTCGCCAGGAGCGACTTTGACCTATACTGTTTCTGGAACCTCCATTAACTTGGATACGACTGCTACTACCATGACTTTTTCCGGATTGTCAGCCGTAAATAGTGGCTTTGCAGGGGTTGTAGATCCTATCTTAGGTGGAAAATCAGCAAATTTTACCATCAATTCGCCTAAAGGTGCAGCTTTTACTTATCCTGGTTCACCTTATTGTAAAGATGCTTCTAATCCTTCCCCTACGATTAATTTAACAGGAGGTCCTTTTCCTGGTAATATAGCAAGTGCTTTTACCGCTGTTCCTGCAGGATTAAGTATTGATGTTAATACCGGTGTAATTGATTTGGCGGCAAGTACGGCTGGCAGCTATACGGTAACCAATACCATTGTAGGGGTGGGGGCTTGTCCAACCATTACAAAATCAAAAACGGTAGTAGTAACCGATGTGCCAGATGCCACTTTTAGTTATGTTACCCCGCAATGTCAGAGTGGTACAATATTGCCTACTTTGGGGGGGGGAGCAAGTAATGGGGTTTATTCTTCTACCGTGGGGCTTAACTTTGTGAGTACAAGCACGGGGGAGATTGATTTAAGTGCGAGTACAGCAGGAACCTATACGGTTACAAATTTAATTGCAGCCGCTGGAGGTTGTGCCCTTACTTCAAAAACTTCAGCCATCACTATTGTGGCACCTGTATTAGGTAATTTTAGTTATACCGGAACACCTTATTGTAAAAATGCAGCCAATCCTATTGCTACGATTTCGGGAGGAAGTGCTGCGGGTACATTTTCTGAAGTTTCCGGTAATTTGGCTTTTGTGAGTACTTCTACCGGTCAGGTAAATTTAGCGACAAGTGTTGCCGGGATCTATACTGTAAAAAATACCATTTCTGCTTCAGCCCCTTGTCCTGCGCAAGTATTTACTTCGAGTTTAACCATTACATCCTTACCGGTTACAAGTTTTAGTTATGCGTCAGCTACTTATTGTAAAGCAGGCGTTGATCCTACACCAACTTTAGGGGGCGGGTCAACAGCCGGAGGAACATTCAGTAGTTCTGGAGGATTGGTCTTGAATGCTTCTACAGGTCAAATTACCTTGAATTCAAGTAATGTTGGAACTTATACGGTCACTTATTCTATTGCCGCTAGTGGTGGTTGTGCTTTGGTTTCCTCTACTTTTGATGTGACGATTACGGCTTCTCCTGTAACTACTTTTAGTTATACGGCAACCCCTTATTGTAGTACTGGCGCAGATCCAAGTCCAGTGTATGCTGGCGGTGCTGCAGGTACATTTACAGCCGGTGCGGGTTTGGTTTTTATCAATGTGAATACCGGTCAGGTTGATGTTTCTGCCAGTACAGCAGGAGCTTATACGGTTACCAATACCATTGCAGCCACCGGTGGTTGTCCTGCATCTGTTTCTACCAGCCCTATTACGATACAATCAGGCTCTGTGGGAACCTTTAGTTATACAGCAACGCCATATTGTAAAAATGCCTCG
>JBIKPL010000402.1:0-3178 GCA_044357485.1 Cytophagales bacterium | reverse complement strand
GTGGGGGCAATTGGTGAATAAAACCAAGGCTTTAACCGAAGCGCCTATTTTTATTGATGATACACCTGCTTTAAGTATTTTGGAATTAAGAGCAAAATGCCGTCGTTTAAAAGCACAACACGATATCCAATTAATCATCATCGATTATTTGCAGTTGATGTCTGCCGATAGTGGCAAAGGTGGTCCTGGTAATCGTGAGCAAGAAATTGCCGCCATTTCAAGGGCCTTAAAACAATTGGCTAAAGAATTAGAGGTGCCGGTTTTGGCGCTTTCACAGTTGAGTCGTTCGGTGGAAACCAGAGGGGGCGATAAACGTCCAATGCTTTCGGATTTGAGAGAATCGGGTTCTATTGAGCAAGATGCCGATATGGTTATTTTCTTGTATCGACCTGAATATTATAAAATTACAGAAGATGAAAACGGGAATTCTACCCTTGGGCTAGGGGAAGTAATTATCGCCAAACATCGTAACGGTTCTTTAGATACCGTTCCCTTGAGGTTTAAAGGTGAATTTACCAAATTCTCGGATTGGGAAACCGATAACTTCTTTGCCGATGGTCCTTCTTTCAATGCTTTTCCAGATGTAAAAACAAGTGAATTTGATGTCTCTGGTGGTGCAAAAACTTTTGCAAGTAAAATGAATGACAATGTTTCACCATTAGATAATTACGAAGAACCGCCATTTTAGTACAGGGTACAGGGTACAGCGTATTGTCGTTTAGTTCAGGATAAAATCCGTGACAATCTGTTCAATCCGCTACATCAGTGTTCTGTTCCGCACTTGCGGGATTATTCTTTGACAAAGAATAAAACAAAATTGTACACTAATTTGGCGAATTAAGCGGATTTTCACAGATTTAAAAATAACATGATTTGTTATCTAAACAACTTTGAATTTGCAAACTGAAAACCCTAAACTGAAAACTCTGAACTAAAAAACTGTGAACTATTCACATTTATTCGCAAATTGTAGCCGCATTCAATGCCTGGAAATTCTGCTTTATAAAATGACTATTTCCAATTAAAAATTAAAAAATTAGCATTCAAAATTTAAAAACATATGTCAAACGAAAAAGTACAATGCTTAATTATAGGGTCGGGCCCTGCGGGATATACCGCTGCAATTTACGCTGCTAGAGCGGGTTTAAAACCTGTTTTATATACCGGTCTTCAACCAGGTGGGCAGTTAACGATGACCAATGATGTAGAAAATTTTCCTGGTTATCCTGAAGGAATCACTGGTCCTGAAATGATGGTGCAATTTCAAGCACAAGCCGAAAGGTTTGGTGCATCAGTTCGCTTTGGAACAGCTACCGTGGTTGATTTTACGGGCGAAATTAAAAAAGTAACCATCGACGATAGCTTGGTGATTGAAGCCGAAACGGTTATTATTTCAACTGGCGCTTCTGCCAAATGGTTAGGCTTAGAAAGTGAAACACGCTTAAATGGCTCAGGGGTTTCTGCTTGTGCGGTATGTGACGGTTTTTTCTACCGAGGACAAGATGTAGCCATTGTCGGTGCTGGAGATACGGCATGTGAAGAAGCTACATATTTAGCCAATTTATGCAATAAAGTATACATGATTGTGCGTAGGGGAGAAGGACAAATGAGGGCTTCTGTGATTATGCAAAAACGTGTAATGACTAATCCTAAAATTGAAATACTTTGGGAGTCAGAAACACAAGAAATTTTAGGGAAAGATGGGGTAACCGGTTTTAAAGTTGAAAATGTAAACACTGGCAATATTACTGAAAAAGCAGTAACAGGTTTCTTTGTCGCCATTGGTCACAAACCCAATTCCGATATCTTTAAAGGCATTATTGACATGGACGAGAGTGGGTATATCATTACGAAACCAGGGTCGGCCAATACCAATGTGAGCGGCGTTTTTGCTTGCGGTGATGTACAAGACCATGTGTATCGTCAGGCGATTACTGCCGCAGGTACAGGTTGTATGGCGGCTTTAGATGCGGAAAGGTTTTTGGCCGCAAAACATTAATCAATGATTCGGGTATTGGCTTGCATGAAAAGTGCTTACCAATACCTGATGTTTTCATGAAGGTTACTGATAGGTAAAAAGTGACCTAAATATAGTAGAATGGTAGTAAAAAAAATAGTGATTGCGCTGCTCATGTTTGGTTTTGCATTGGTAGCGTCAACAGCTCAAACCACAAAAGGAAAAGGAGATATTTTTAATATCAAAGCACCTGATATTTTGCCCATTGAAGCGGATACCAACATTATTCATGAAGATGAAGGAGATGAGTATGAAGACTATTCAGAAACGCAAAAATCAGTTTTTGACCCTCGAAAACAACAAACAATCATCAGTGAAGATACCTCTTCTATTGCCGAAGGGGAAATCAGTATCATTGAAGTAGATGAGGAAATTAAGCTAGATTGTGTTTGGGTAAAAATTGCTGAATACTACTCGGTATGGGATTCTAGAAGTGTGAATCCGTATCGCATAGATCATTCTCGATTCAACGATACCGTACAAGTGGTGCTCTATGATTCGCTTATTGGGCGACATTGGTCGGTTCCTTTGAAACATACTTTTAGGACAGATGATTTTGGTCCTCGAAAATACCGTTGGCATTATGGTACCGATTTAGAGTTGGATATTGGCGATTCTATTTTTGCCAGTTTTGATGGCATTGTCAGGATTAGTACTTATGCAGGTAATGGTTATGGCAATTATATTGTGTTGCGACATTACAATGGCTTAGAAACTTTGTATGCTCATTTATCTAAATCATTGGTGGATGTTGGGCAATATGTAAAAGCCGGAGAATATTTAGGCCGTGGTGGTTCCACAGGTAGAAGTACCGGACCTCATTTGCATTATGAAATCCGTTTTGAAGGTACGCCAATGGATCCCGAATATTTTTATGACTTCAAAGAAGAAGCGTTAATCAGCAGGGTTTGTTTGATTACAGAAGCTAATTTTCAGTATTTAAACCGTGCCCGTAGGGTGTATTACCATCGGGTGTCAAGTGGAGATACTATCGGTGCTATCAGTAGAAAATACAGGGTGCCTGCCAGTCGTATTTGTAAACTAAATGGCATCAGTATGAAAACAAGATTGAAAAGAGGACGTAAATTAAGAATTAAGTAGGGTCTGAAAAACTCAATTCACATCATTGGTAAATCATTTTTAGCAGATATACTTAAAATT
>JBIKPL010000401.1:0-3187 GCA_044357485.1 Cytophagales bacterium | reverse complement strand
GCTTCTTCCACTAATTTTTGATGCCTACGTTGTATCGAACATTCTCTTTCAAATAAGTGCACAACATTCCCCTGTTGATCGCCTACTATTTGTATTTCGATATGTTTAGGAGAACGAATATATTTTTCTATAAATACCGCCCCATCTCCAAAAGCGGCTGTAGCCTCACTCACAGCACGTTTCATCTCTGTTTCAAAATCAATTTCACGTTCAATTAAACGCATTCCTTTTCCACCACCACCTGCGCTTGCTTTAATAAGTATTGGATAACCAATTTCATGGGCTATTTTTTTTGCTTCTTCTAGCGCTGTAATGGCAGTAGCGGTACCTGGTACCAGTGGAATATGGTGTAACGCTGCTGTTTCTTTGGCTTTGAGTTTACTACCCATGCTTGCTATGGCACTTGCCGATGGCCCAATGAAAATTAAATTTGCGTCTTTTACTTTTTGTGCAAAAAGTGCATTTTCAGAAAGAAATCCATACCCAGGATGTATCGCATCTACTTCAAGTTGTTGCGCTACTTGAATGATTTTGTCCATGTTTAAATAGGAGGCCGAAGGAGCAGCATCTCCAATTAGAATAGCTTCATCCGCAAATCTTATGTGTAAAGCATTACGATCGGCCTCACTAAAAATAGCCACCGTTTTAATGCCCATGTCTTTGGCTGTACGCATAATGCGAATGGCGATTTCTCCTCGATTAGCGATTAATATCTTTTTGATTTTCATGAATTTTAATTGATTAATCTGAATTCAATTCACTATTTAAGATAACCATGAATTTAGCGCTGAAATTGCTACGGCTACCATTCTTTTACTCTTTTTTTATACAAAAGTTATGTTTGTTTCCGTATGCTTTTGAGAATATCCTAAATTTTGGTAACTTGCAACTCAATTTGATTTGTATTCTGATAACTATAAGTTAATATAAGGTGGATCTATTCGAGAAATTATTACAAGACAGAGGACCGTTAGGTAAACACTCATCAGTAGCACATGGCTATTTTGCGTTTCCAAAATTGGAAGGAGAAATAGGTCCATTGATGAAATTTAGAGGAAAAGAGATGTTAAACTGGAGTTTAAATAACTACATAGGTTTAGCAAATCATCCTGAAGTAAGAAAGGCAGATGCCGATTCAGCAGCACAATATGGATTAGCCTCTCCAATGGGCGCAAGAATGATGTCGGGTAATACCAATTACCATGAACAATTAGAATCAGAATTGTCTGACTTTGTTGGAAAAGAAGATACCATATTGTTGAATTACGGATACCAAGGTATTATGTCGGCCATAGATGCTATGCTCGACAGAAACGATGTGGTGGTGTATGATTCTGAAGCCCATGCTTGTATTATAGACGGCTTGCGTTTGAACCTAGGAAAAAGATTTGTGTATCCTCATAACGATATTGAAAACCTTGAAAAACAATTACAAAGAGCAACCAAATGGGTAGAGAGAACTGGCGGAGCTATTCTTGTGATTACCGAAGGGGTGTTTGGTATGGCTGGAGATTTAGGGAAACTAGATAAAATTGTTGCCCTTAAAGAAAAATTCAGTTTTAGATTAATGGTCGATGATGCGCATGGTTTTGGAACCATGGGGAAAACCGGTGCTGGCACTGGCGAACATTTTGGGGTACAAAAAGAAATCGATTTATATTTCTCTACTTTTGCAAAATCAATGGCAAGCATTGGTGCTTTTATTTCGAGCAACGAGCAAGTGGTAGAGTTTTTAAGGTACAATACGCGTTCTCAAATTTTTGCGAAAGCACTTCCTATGCCGCTTGTCATTGGGGCATTGAAAAGGTTAGAAATTTTGAGAACCCAACCTCAATTAAGAGAGCAATTATGGACGGTCGTGAAGGCATTACAGAGTGGCTTAAAAGAAAAAGGTTTCAATATTGGGAAAACAGAATCTCCTGTTACACCGGTATTGCTTAATGGGTCTACAGAAGAGGCTTCTCAAATGATCATGGATTTAAGAGAAAATTATGGAATATTTTGTTCTGTAGTGGTTTATCCTGTGGTGCCTAAAGGCATTATGATATTAAGATTAATTCCTACGGCTGTACATACCTTAGCGCATGTAGATCAGACCATTAAGGCTTTTGAAGAAGTGGCTCAAAAACTTAAAAAAGGTACCTATTCCAATACCTACGCAAATACTAATTTGTAAAAATTACCTAATAAGTTTTGCAGAAGTAGTAAAATTTACTAATTTAGAATCGGAAAATATTATAACCCTAAATTTTTGAAGGAATGAACAGATTTAATCAACTAAAAGAATTAGTTCTTTCGCTTGAAGGAGACTTTGTTAAATTTTATGACAAAGACAATCAAGCTGCAGGTACAAGAGTAAGAAAAGGTATGCAAGACCTAAAAAATCTTTCTCAAGAGATTAGAATTGAAGTACAAGATGTAAAAAACAAAGCATAATTTTAGCTTTATTTTACATCACAAAAAAAGGTGATTAACGAAAGTTAGTCACCTTTTTTTGTGATGTGTTGATTACAATCTTTATAACAAAAAAAAGTCTCGGTATTTATCGAGACTTTTTTGTTATGTCAATAGGTTTGTTGTTTAATATTCTTGAAACCAAGTGCGTGGTGTACCAAAGGAAATGCCATTTTTCTTGTATTCCATACTTAATTTATAGCCAGCAGAGGAGCAAGTGCCATCAAATGCCAATGTGCCTGTACTGATTGCGTAGCCGGCGTTAACCCTGAAGTGGCCAGTAAACGTAGCCAATACTGTTTTATTTGTGGCGGTGTGGTTTACTTCCCCTGCTTTTAAGGTATAAGGACCTTCGTATGTTGTACCGCAATTGTCCCAATGAAAAGGGGTGGTCATTTCATTTACAAATGGAAAATTATTTTTATTCGTACCATACTCAATTACTTTTTTCCCATCCATTATAGTGTCTCCATCTAAAGTAAATGATAAACCTGCTGGGGTACCATTAGAAATAAATGTTTTTTTTCTGAAAATATGCCAAATTTTCGATTCTCCTTCTGTTGATATGCTATCAAATCTTAGCGTTAATTCGCCCCTGACGCTATGTACAATGGTGTCTGCATTATAGAGATCCGAAAATTTACCCCCTGTAACATTGGTGATGGTTTGTTTACCATTGTAGGTTACAGAAGTTTGTGAAGCATTGTAAAACACTTTATATTCATTAAAGGTT
>JBIKPL010000400.1:0-3190 GCA_044357485.1 Cytophagales bacterium | reverse complement strand
AAGGCAGTAATAGATAAGGTAATTTATTTGAAAAGTGTTTTATTAGAATTTTCAAATGGTAATTTGCCTCAAATTGATTCCTCCATGCAATCGCATGATGAAATAGGGGAAATTGCTTCTGCCGTGAAAAATGTAAGTGAAAACTTAAATAAATTAGTGACAGTATTGTCAACCAATGTGAATGCCGTAGACAAAGAAAAAGATATCGTAGTTTTTAATAACCAAGGTATTTTGGGAACAGCATTAGCAAGTATGCGCGAAAATCTAAGAAAAGTAGCGGAAGAAGACCAAAAAAGAATTTGGGCAACAGAAGGTATGGCAAAATTTGGTGAAATACTGAGAAACAATACCAATGGCATTGCAGTACTAACAGATAATATTCTTGTAAATCTTGTGAAGTACTTAGGGGTAAATCAAGGTGGTTTGTTTGTGGTAAATGATGCAAATCAGCACGATAAATATTTAGAATTAATTGCTTGCTATGCTTGGGATAAAAAGAAATATTTAAATATTAGGGTAAACGAAGGGGAAGGTTTGGTTGGTCAAGCTTGGCAAGAGTCTGATGTTATTTATCTTTCTGAAGTGCCACAAGATTTTGTAAAAATCACCAGTGGATTAGGCGATGCAAATCCAACCAATATTTTGATTGTGCCTCTGACCATGAATGATGAAACTTATGGTGTAATTGAGTTGGCTTCATTAACCCTTATAGAACCTTTTCAAATTGACTTCTTAAAGAAATTAGCCGAAAGTATTGCTTCCACACTTGCTAGTGCCAAAACCAATGAAAGAACCAAGTATCTTTTAACGCAATCACAACAACAAACGGAAGAAATGAGGGCGCAAGAAGAAGAAATGAGACAAAATATGGAAGAAATGCAGGCTACTGCAGAAGAATCTGAACGCAAATCAATGAATTATGAAAATGCCATTCAACGACTGAATGATGAGATCAATGAGCTTAATCAAGAAATTGACAAATTAAAATCATAAAATTATCAATTCAGCTATTCAAAGCTACATTTGGAGTTTTGAATAGCTGAATTAACACCTTTTTTCTGCGATAAATTAGTCGCATTCAAATCTAGCCTATCGCTTTGTCTTGTGACCATAGTTCACTAATTTTACCAAATGACAAAGCCAAAACATCAAATTATTCCACAAGATATTGAACAACTTAATCCTAAGGATTTTATTATCATTAAAGGGGCAAGGGTAAATAATCTTAAAAACTTAAGCGTGGCCATTCCGCGCAATAAGTTGGTGGTGGTGACGGGTTTGTCGGGCTCAGGAAAATCCTCTTTGGCTTTTGATACCTTGTTTGCCGAAGGGCAACGCATGTACGTGGAAAGTTTAAATTCTTATGCCCGTCAATTTTTAGGCAGAATGGAGAAGCCTGAAGTCGATTACATCAAAGGAATATCGCCTGCCATAGCCATTGAACAAAAAGTAAACAATAGAAATCCCCGATCTACCGTAGGTACAACCACCGAAATTTACGATTATTTGAAATTGCTTTTCGCAAGAATTGGCAAAACCATTTCTCCTATTTCTGGCGGTGAAGTGCGAAAAGATGCTGTAGGCGATGTCGTGAATTATATTTTTAGTTTTGAAGAAGGCACTAAATTGTTGATTAGTTGCCCGCTCCAACTTAATGCCGAAAGAAGTACGGAAGACGAATTAAATACACTCCTTCAAAAAGGATTTACGCGTATTTTAGTGAATGGCGATTTGCAATACATTGAAGAAGTGATTGCCCAAAAAACAAAATTTAAAGCCAAAGATACCATAGCCATTTTAGTCGATCGTGCCGTAGTGGTACACAACGATGAAGATACCAGTTTTAGAATTGCAGATTCGGTACAAACTGCTTTTTTTGAAAGCCATGGTACTTGTATTGTGGAAATGGTAGGCAAAGCTCAGCGTATTTTTAGTGATAAATTTGAATTGGACGGTATCATTTTTGAAGAGCCAAGCATGAACTTGTTTAGTTTCAATAACCCTTATGGGGCTTGTAAAACCTGCGATGGCTTCGGGCATGTATTGGGTGTTGATCCTGACTTGGTGATTCCTAATAAAGCCCTTTCCATATTTGAAGGTGCGATTGTTCCTTGGAAGGGAGAAAAAATGTCAGAATGGTTAAAACCATTGTTGATGAATGGGATAAAGTTTGATTTTCCGGTGCACCGTGCCTACCAAGATTTGAGTGTGGAAGAAAAAGAGTTGATTTGGAATGGCAATAAATATTTCAGTGGATTGCATGATTTTTTTAAATTTTTAGAATCCAAAACACATCAAATTCAATACCGTGTAATGCTTTCTCGCTATCGTGGCCGCACTTCATGTCCCGATTGTAGGGGCACTCGCTTGCGTAAAGATGCTGCGTATGTAAAAATTGACAACTTATCCATCAGTGATTTAGTGCTTATGCCTATCTCTACCATGATTGGCTTTTTTGACCAACTTACGTTGAATGAATTTGACGCCAAAGTAGCGGCTCGATTGGTGACTGAAATTAAAAATAGACTAGGCTATTTAGATAAAGTGGGCCTTGGCTACTTAAACTTAAATAGATTAACCTCTACCCTTTCAGGAGGAGAGTTTCAGCGTATTAAACTGGCGACCTCTTTAGGAAGTGCCTTGGTCGGGTCGATGTATATTTTAGATGAACCGAGTATTGGTTTACATCCTAGAGATACCCGAAAACTAGTGGAAGTATTGCTTAGTTTAAGAGACCTCGGCAATACTGTGGTGGTGGTAGAGCATGAAGAAGAAGTGATGCGGGCTGCTGATCAAATTATTGATATTGGTCCAGATGCGGGAAGTCACGGTGGGCATTTGATTTTTCAAGGCGATATTCATGCATTGAGCAATTCCTTAAGCGATCAAGAAATTAGCACTTCTCATACATTTCGTTACCTTACCGGTTTAGAAACCATTGAAACGCCAGCCATTCGTCGTCAATGGAATCAATTTATTGAAATCAAAGGCGCAAGAGAAAACAACTTACAACACGTAAATGTCAAATTTCCCTTGGGCGTTTTATCGGTGGTGACGGGTGTCAGCGGTTCAGGAAAATCAACTTTAGTGAAAAAAGTATTGTATCCAGCGCTACAAAAAATTTCTGGAGGCTATGAAGAATCTACCGGTAAATTTGATCGCCTAGAAGGCAATATTACGGCCATCGACA
>JBIKPL010000399.1:0-3192 GCA_044357485.1 Cytophagales bacterium | reverse complement strand
TGGCACCTTTAGTTCAACTACCGGTTTGCAATTTGTGAGTTCAGCAACTGGTCAGGTAAATTTATTGACAAGTACTCCTGGATCTTATACGGTTACCAATACCATTGCGGCAAGTGGAGGTTGTCCGGCAGTTGTATCAACATCAGGTATTACCATCAAGAAAATGCCTGTTGGCACTTTTGATTTTAATAATCCATCCCCTATTTGTAGCAATGAAACTAATCCTTATCCAGTATATAGCAATGGTGGCATTGCGGGAGTTTTTAGTGCTTTACCTTCAGGTTTAAATTTCGTAAATACCGCCACAGGCGAACTTGATTTAGTCAATACTATTCCTGGATCTTATACGATTTACAATACCATTACGGCAAGTGGAGGGTGTGTCCAATCTACTTTTTCTCGTAATATAATTATTACTTCATTTCCTATTGCGACATTTTCTTACACAAACACCCCTTACTGTTCAAATGCATCCAACCCTGCTCCGACATTTTCTGGGGGTGGTGTAGCTGGCACCTTTAGTTCAACTACCGGTTTGCAATTTGTGAGTTCAGCAACTGGTCAGGTAAATTTATTGACAAGTACTCCTGGATCTTATACGGTTACCAATACCATTGCAGCTTCTGGAGGTTGTGGACAAGTTGTTGCTGACGCTGTTTTTACAATTAATGCAATGCCAGCTGCACCAAGTATAGTGTTGCCGCATGGTCCATTAAATATATGTAATGGGGAAAGCACAAACTTAAGCGCCACTTCAGCTGGCAACTTAATCAATTGGTACGATGCGAGTACTGGAGGAAAGTATTTAGGCAATATGCCTAGTGGTGATACCTTGGCACAGACAGTTACTGAAAACAGCACCTATTATGCAGAAGCTCAATCAACGGAAGGATGCTTGAGTGCCAACAGAACCGCAACCTCATTAATCTCTGTTAATACCATGCCGACCGCTACTTTGGCTGGCACAAACACGATTTGTTCAGGTGAAACAGCACATTTAAACATCTCATTTACAGGCACTCCACCTTGGAATATTACCTATAGTGATAGCACTAATGGCAACGAGATTATATTTGCGAACATCTATTCTTCCCCATTTTCTATTCCTGTTACACCATTCACCTCCAAAACTTACCTTTTAAATACAATGCACAGTGCCTCTTGTGCAGGAACGGTAAATGGTAAAGCCAAAATTACAGTTAACCTGCAACCAGCGGCCAAATTTAGCTATGCCAAAACTAGCTATTGTAAAACAGAAGCAAACCCTTCTCCTATTATTCCGCTTGGGGCTGCAGCTGGGTATTTCACTGCAAGTGGTCTTGACATCAACCCAACAACTGGCCTCATCAACTTAAGCAATTGCCCAATTGGGAAATACACAATCATCAACACTGTAATGTACAATTCAAGCATGTCTTGTAATCAAATTAAAAGGATGGCTTACACTACCTATGTTACGGATACCTTTGAAATTGAAATTGTGAATGCCTGCAATAAAGACACCTTGATACAAATTAAGGCAAGCAATGATGTGAGCATTAACAACAGTACTGAAAACACGAACCTTGATACACAAAACGAATTGACAATTGGCAACAATGGCAGTTCCATTGCAAGAGCCTTAATCAAATTTGATTTAGCAAGTATCCCTGCAAATGCAGAAATCACTTCTGCCACCATCAGTTTCACCACGATAAACTATAGTGAGAATTCAGTTCAATTAGCATTGCATCAAGTGATAACCGATTGGAATAGTCCCTTGGTAACTTGGACATCAAATGGTTTTGGCAATTGGGCATTGGTAGGAAGTGATTTCAATACCTCCGCGAGCGATGTGGACATTTTGTCTAGTGTAGAGGAAGCAGGTCAAGTTCAAAAATTTAATGTGACCAATGATGTCAGCAATTACATCAATGGCACCAACACCACTTTTGGTTGGCTATTGAAATTGGTTGATGAAACAATCAATAATCCTATTGTGTTGGGCAGTGCCGATAACTATTCCGAAGCCTACCAACCAACGTTATCCATTGCTTACCGACTTAAAAATGCACCCGTTCAAATAACGTCAACACCTTCTACGAATGTTTCATGCCATGGTGATTCATCAGGAAGTATTACCGTAACAAGCAATTACACGAATGAAGGAGATTCATTGGCATATACGCTGATTGGCAAAAAAACAATTACCGTAAGAACCACTGCCGTGAATTACAGCTTCAACAATTTGTTAGCAGGATCTTATTCAGTGGTGGTACAAAATCTCATTAATGCCTCGTCCGATACGGTATATGATATAACCATCACCCAACCTGATGGACTTAAATTTAATTATAGTGCTTCAAATTATTGTCTTAAATCAACTAATCCTACGCCAATAATACCAGCAGGAAATGAGGCGGTTGATTTTTCAGCAATTGACTTGCACTTCGTTGACCACGCCACAGGAGAAATTGATTTACAAAATTCAAATCCTGGCACCTATAAAATTTTCAATACTAGAACAATTGCTGGCTGTCCAACGCAGCTTGACTCCTTTACTGTAACCCTAAAAGCTATCCCAATAGCTGGGTTTACTTATCCATCAGTCAATTATTGTAAAAACGCAGAAAACCCAATCCCTACCTTAAAAACAGGGGCAAGTGCAGGCACTTTCAGCGCTCCAAGTGGTTTAACACTATTAGGTGCTTTAGGAGAAATTAACCTTGCGGGTTCTTCAGCAGGAAGTTATTTTATTAAAAACACCATTGCTGCCGCAAATGGATGTGCCATGGTCGTAGATAGTTTTAAAGTGACCATCAAAAATATTCCAACAGCCTCCATTACTGGCGGTGGCACCATTTGTAGAGGAGATAGCATAACTGTTCGATTAAACTTTGGGGGTATTTCAAAATGGGAATTAACCCTTACTGATGGCTTAAGAGATTCTGTGATTAGCAACATTCCTTTTTCAACTTTTAATTTAAAGATTGGTCCAAATGTTTCTAAAACAGTGACTATCAAAAATATTAAGGATGCTACAGGGTGCAACAATGCAGGAACTGGATCTGCAGTAGTAACGGTAACACCAAAACCTACCGCTACCATCAATGGCTCCACCAGCATTTGTGCAGGCTTAAGCGCCAATTTGAATGTGGCTTTCACAGGTGCAAGTCCTTGGAATTTCAGCTATACTGATGGTACCACCACCAC
>JBIKPL010000101.1:0-8850 GCA_044357485.1 Cytophagales bacterium | reverse complement strand
ATTATTCTTTTGATACTAAATTCCCTTTTTCGTTACCCAAAAGATGGACCAAGCCCTCTGTTGATTTTTTGAAATCACCTTACAATTTTGTCTCTACCAATGATATTATTGGTGGGAATTCAGGATCAGCCATTATCAACCAACATAAAGAAGCCGTAGGGTTAATTTTTGATGGAAATATTGAAAGTTTACCAGGTCGATTTATATATACTGATGAAGCCAATCGTACCGTTTCTGTGCATACGGGAGGTATTTTGGCAGCACTTAACTATATTTATAAGGCTAATCGTTTGCGTGATGAACTACTTGGTAAATAATTGAAATAGGCTTAAACCGTATCATGAGATATCTTCAAATTTTTAGTGTTTAGAGATAATCTTGTATCGGAATGTAGCGGGTAACTTTTTTTTAATTATATTCGTAAACTTAATAAAACTGATTTAACAATATGAAAAAGCTGATACTACTACTTTCTACGATAACATTGTCTTTTGGCTTAAGTATAGCGCAAAATTCGGAAGATCATTCCACGCATGACCATGCTTCAAATGCTAAAGTAAACAATAAACACCATATTCATAGGGCTAACCATAGAGCAGATCATTTGACCAAACAATTGGGTTTAAGCGCTGAACAAAGACAAAAGGTACACGCCTTGAGTGTGGAGGAAGCGGCCAAAGTAGATGCCTTTAAAAAGACTCATGCGGAAGACCCAAGCGCTTTGCATAAAGAATTAAAAACAGTAAGGACAGATTTTAAAAAACAAATGAAAACAATTTTAACTGCTGACCAATTTTCGAAATGGGAAAAAATGAAAAAAGAAGAAAAAAAGAAAGTAGACAATACTTCTCCTGATACAGATGAATTAGCTTATTAGTAAAAAAATCCCGATTAAACGTCGGGATTTTTTTTTGTGATATGGTAAACATGGTCAGGACAAATGATGAAATCCATGGGTTTGTCATGACTTTCGATAGCTAAAATTTCTGTAGTAGGTGTATCAAAGGCTAAGCCTATTTTTAATATTTGTGGTTGACAAGCGTCTAAGAATTTGTCATAAAACCCTCTTCCGTACCCAATTCTATGTCCTTTTAAATCAAACGCTAATAAAGGAACAATAATGAGGTCAATTTTTTTTGGGTCAAAAATTTGTTGATGACTAGGTTCCGGGATTCCCCATTCGTTGATAAAAATGTCACAATCTTTTGTGAATGGAATGGCTAGCATCTCATTGGTGCCCTTAATAATTTTAGGAACAATGATGTGGATGGTAGGATGAAGTATGCGGAGCTTTTCTATCAGTAAAAAAGTGTTTACTTCGTTTTGATGTGTTATGGGAAGAAAGATATGGATAGCGTGTATGTCTTTTAAAACAATATGGGATAAAAATTGCGTACAAATTTGTGCGCTTTTTTGAGCCACTTCTTCTGGTGACATCGCTTTTCTTTTGGCTAATGCCGATTTTCTAATGCTATATTTGGTCATTGTTTAAGGTTGGCATATTTGCCAACTCAAAAATACACTTATTCCATGTAAAACAAATATGCCATCCAATACAAAATAATAATAGTACTCGTTTCTTTTGCGATTGTGAAATAACAACGCGAAAGCTGTAATGCCAATAAAGAGATATTCATCAATGCTGGTGTTTAAAATAATACATCCTGCCAAGGCAAAACCTAATAAGCAGAAGAGTAGTTTTTTGTGTTGTTTGGCATCGATTAACATTGGAAGTGTTTTGAGTTGATGAGCATCGTCTTCTGCTTGGTCTTTTATGTCAAATGGTAGAATTATCACTAAAATGACCAAGCTTCGAATGAGGAAGGTTTGCCAACTTTCATGCGCAATGCTTTGCCACCAAAATACACTTAAGGCCGACCAACTGCAGGCAATGAGGAGTGCTTTTAAGTAAGGGATGTTTCTTAAGCTGTATTGCTGAAATTGTAGGGGTAAAACGTAAGCTAAGCTTACCAACGACAATATTACCACTAAGCATTGTTGCTGTTGTTGTAATTTAAAAAAGTAAAAAGCTGCGTAAATAATTCCAACGAAAGTGATGGTCAACATTAGTTTTTGGTGTTGTATAAACCATTGGTCTTTGGCTTTGCTTGGTTTATGCTTAGCAATTAAAAAACAATTGATGAGCGGCAGTTGGTAACTCAACCAAGTAATGGCAATTAAAAAAATAATGCCATCCCACGAATAGGAAGTTTCGTGGTAGATGGCATCGTGAAAAGCGTAAATGCCTCCCGACAAAGCAATAAATGCATTTGAATAGAAGAGGTATTTTAAATAAGTATTCAATTAAAATTTGCGTGTGAGGGCAAATTCTTTTGCAAAATAGCTTAATATAATAGAGGCTCCAGCCCTTTTAATACTCAACAAGCTTTCTTCCATGGCTTTTTGTCCATCTAGCCAACCATTTTGTGCCGCCGCTTTTACCATCGCATATTCGCCACTTACATTATATGCAGCAATAGGGATGTCGAAATTATCATGTAATAATTTAATGACATCAAGATATGCCAATGCTGGTTTTACCATCATAAAATCAGCACCTTCGGCATAATCTAAGTTGGCCTCTACCATGGCTTCCTTTTGATTGGCGGGGTCCATTTGGTATGTTTTTTTATCGCCTAATTTGGGTGCCGAATTCAAGGCATCCCTAAAGGGGCCATAAAAGGCGCTTGCATATTTGGCGGTATAAGCCATGATGGCTACATCAGTAAATCCACTTTCGTCAAGGGCATTGCGCAAGAAACCGATTCTGCCATCCATCATATCAGAAGGGCCAATGATGTCTGCTCCTGCTTCCGCTTGCGCTAAAGTCATTCGTCCCAACACTCTGAGGGTTTCATCATTGAGAATATGTCCGTTCTCCACAATGCCATCATGTCCATCCGAACTGTAAGGATCCATCGCCACATCAGTCATTAAGCATACCTCAGGGAAATTTCTTTTAATTTCTCGAATGGTTTTGAGGTATAATCCTGATTTATTATGACTTTCTTGTGCGTATTTATCCTTGAGTGATTCCTCTATATTGGGAAATAAAGCAAATGTTTGCAAACCAAGTTTCATGCACTCCTCAATTTCATTCATTAACTTATCAGGAGAAAATCTGAATATGCCCGGCATAGCGCTTACTTCAGACTTCACTTTGGTTCCTTCTATTACAAACAAAGGGAAAATTAAGTCATTCAGGCTTACTTCATTTTCTCTTACCATATTTCTTATGGCTTCAGAACGTCTATTTCTCCTAGGTCTACGCATTTTTAGTTCTTAGTTTTCGGTTCTCAGTTTTTAGTTCTTAGTTTAGCGTTTTCAGTTTTCGGTTCTCATTTTAGCGTTTTCAGTTTTCAGTTTTTAGTTTAGCGTTTTTATAATTTTTAGACTATTTACTCTCGACTCTCCACTCTAAACGCTAAATGCTCCACTTAAAACTGCAAAATGGTTTTTTCGATAATATCGCAACAGGCATGAATTTGTGCTTCCGTGATTACCAATGGAGGTGCAAATCGAATGATATCTCCATGGGTTGGTTTGGCCAATAAGCCATTTTCTTTTAAGGCAACACAAACATCCCAAGCCGTTTTGCCATCAGCAGTTGGTCTAATCACCACTGCATTTAATAAACCTTTGCCTCTTACAATGGTAATTAAATCTGTTTTTGATTTTAAGGCAAGCATACGCTCACGAAAGATGTTTCCCAAACGTTCTGCATTTTCGATCAAATTTTCATTTTTAATGACCTCTAAAGCGGCTACTGCTACCGCACAAGCCAATGGATTACCGCCAAAAGTAGAACCATGTTCACCTGGTTTTATGGTAAGCATCACTTCATTGCGCGCTAAAACGACAGACACTGGCAATACGCCACCAGAAATTGCTTTTCCTAAAATCAATACATCTGGATGTATATTTTCGTGGTCTGAAGCCAACATTTTCCCTGTACGACCAATGCCGGTTTGTACTTCGTCCATCATCAACAGCACGTTGTATTGGGTACATAAGGCTTGGGCTTTGGCTAAATAACCGTCTTCAGGCATAAAAACACCAGCTTCCCCTTGTATAGGCTCTACTAAAAAACCACATACGTTAGGATTTTTTAGTGCATTTTCTAATGCGGCAATGTCGTTATACGGAATAATTTGGTACCCCGGCATAAACGGTCCAAAATCAGTGGTTGAATCAGGATCGGTAGAAGCAGAGACAATGGCTAAGGTACGGCCATGAAAGTTTTTTTCAACGACAACAATCACCGCTTGGTTAGGAGCGATGCCTTTTACTTTATATCCCCATTTTCGTACTAATTTCAAGGCGGTTTCATTTGCTTCAGCGCCTGAATTCATCATTAAAACTTTGTCGTACCCAAAGGTTTCACAAATATATTTTTCGGCTGGCCCAAGCTTGTCGTTGTAAAAAGCACGAGAAGTAAGGGTTAGTTTTTGGGCTTGTTCAATTAAGGCATTGATGATTTTAGGATGACAATGTCCTTGGTTTACAGCGCTATATGCTGAAAGAAAATCGAAATATTTTTTACCTTCTACATCCCATAAAAATACCCCTTCCCCTTTGGCCAAAACTACTGGTAGTGGATGGTAGTTATGTGCTCCGTAATTGTCTTCTAAGGCAATTGCCTCACTGCTTTTTGAAATTGTCGAAATCATAATACTAGTATTCAATAATAAACAAATCAACGCCTACTCTATAGTGTTGAACGATATGTTTACAAAGTAACTAAAATATAAGGAGGGAACAAAATATGAACTAAGCGAAGGTTAAAATGAGTCCAATGGTTTGTAGGCTATTGCAGTATCCCTTCGGGATTTTTTTTGTGCCATTATCTTTTTATGGTCTTTTTGTAGCGCGAAGCAATGATTCGATTATAGGTTTATGTTGGCCATGAATGCATCAAAGTTTTCTTTTACCCCTTTTTCTTTGTAATACAATTTCATTTTGTGGAGATAGCCCCAGATAGGTTCGTAGTATTTATGGCCTGTGAATTTGTGTAATTCGTCTACCGTTAAATTGCCCGAAGTTTTTTCTAGTAGTAACATGGTAATAAAAAAATAAGATAGTGGGAGCTTGCTGTTTTCCATCACAGAGCCACTTCTAATGGTGGTTCTAAACCTGCATTGTTTACATTGAAATTGATTTTTTGACGCCATCCAATAATGGCTCGTATGACCACATTTTTTGCAAACAACACTGTTTGATAGTCGGTATTGTTTAAATATTTCAATGGCAATCGCATTATTTTCACAAACTTTTTCTACTAATTCTTGAGCCTGCATATTGGTATTTATTTACTTCGGCAAGGTACATAAGGGTGGTGCTAAGAAGATTAAACCTAAATTAAATTGACGTTATATGAGATTAAAATAAGGTTAAAATAGGAGGTAAATAAATAGAGAATTAAATAAATGAAGTTTTTTATCTGCAAAGTTTTTATTTACAAATGCAAATGCTATATTTGCAATCCTGATTTCGTTAAGAGAGTAGGAAAAAGAGAAAAAGATTCATACAAAAGTATTATGGCTAAAGTTTGTCAAATCACCGGTAAAAGAACAGCAGTTGGTAACAACGTGTCTCACGCGAATAACAAGACTAAAAGAAAATTCTTCCCAAATCTTCAAACGAAAAGATTTTTCATTCCTGAAGAAAATCGTTGGGTAATGTTGAAAGTTTCTACGCAAGTAATCAGAACTATCAGCAAAAAAGGAATTCATGCGGTTATTAAAGAGTCGCAAGAGAGAGGTTTATTTACTGGTAAAATATAATATATACACCAATGGCTAAGAAAAGCAAAGGAAATAGAATCCAGGTGATATTAGAATGTACAGAACACAAGACTACTGGTCTTGCAGGTATGTCTAGGTATATCACTACGAAGAACAGAAAAAATACAACAGAGAGAATTGAGTTGAAAAAATACAACCCAATCTTGAAAAAAGTAACTGTTCATAAAGAGATCAAGTAATCACCAATAATTCTTTAGAGAAATGGCAAAGAAAGTAGTTGCGACCCTTAAGACTAGCGAGAATGCTAAGAACTTCGCAAAAGTTATCAAAGCAGTAAAATCACCAAAAACTGGTGCTTATACTTTCAGAGAAGAAATCGTTCCTTTGGATCAATTAGAAGAATCACTTAAAGCTTAATTGCTTTTTGATTTTTAATTTCTGACAATATTAAAAGTCCCGTCCCGAAACAATCGGGATCGGGACTTTTCGTGTTTTTATATTTTTCATACTAAGGTATTGATACAAAAGCACTCTTTTGAATACCTTCAATGATTCAAAATTCAACACTCAAAATTCAAAATTAACCATGGGCTTCTTCGACTTTTTCAGTAAAGACAAAAAAGAATCATTAGACAAAGGTTTAGAAAAAACCAAGGACAGTTTTTTCTCCAAACTGAGTAAAACCCTCGTTGGGAAATCGACAGTGGATGAAGAAGTGCTCGATGAGTTAGAAGAAATTCTCATTGGATCGGATGTAGGCGTGGAAACCACCTTGAAAATTATTCAAAGAATTGAAGCCCGTGTTGCTAGAGACAAGTATTTGAATGCCAGTGAACTTGATGTGATTTTGAGAGAAGAAATTACCCTCTTGCTTTCTGAAAACAATGCCATTGATGTAGAAGATTTTACGGTACCCAAATTAGGAATGCCTTATGTATTGATGGTGGTAGGGGTGAATGGGGTAGGTAAAACGACGACTATTGGTAAACTCGCTGCGCAATTTCATAAACGTGGTTACAAGGTAGTACTCGGTGCTGCCGATACTTTTAGGGCTGGAGCTGTGGATCAAATTAAAATTTGGGGCGAAAGGGTAGGGGTACCTGTTATTGATCATGGAATGAATACAGATCCTGCTGCGGTGGCATTTGATGCGGTTAAAAAAGCCATGGAAATGAATGCCGATATTGTGATTATTGATACGGCCGGTCGTTTACACAACAAGGTGAACTTGATGAACGAACTGAGTAAAATTAAACGCGTGATGCAAAAGTTTATCGTGGAATGCCCTCATGAAGTAATGTTGGTATTGGATGGTAGCACAGGACAAAATGCCTTTATGCAGGCTCAGGAGTTTACCAAAGCAACCGATGTTTCTTCTTTGGCTATAACCAAACTAGATGGTACGGCTAAAGGTGGCGTAGTAATCGGTATTTCAGATCAGTTTAAAATCCCTGTGAAATACATTGGGGTAGGTGAAAAAATTGACGATTTACAGGTTTTCAATAAAGTAGCTTTTGTGGAATCAATATTCAAAAAATAGTTGTCAGTTGTCAGTTTACAGTTAAGGGTTTATAGCGTATGAATTTTATTGAAACGCTAAATATTTCAAAAAAGAAAAAATGAAAACCAAAGGTAATAACAAAACTAACGTCAATATTGTAACACTTGGGTGTTCAAAAAATACCGTAGATTCAGAAGTGTTAATGGCGCAATTGAGGGGCAATAACATTGCAGTAAGTCATGAAGCCGACAACGATGATGCGAATGTGGTTATTATCA
Organism: Cytophagales bacterium; assembly: GCA_044357485.1. Taxonomy (GTDB): domain Bacteria; phylum Bacteroidota; class Bacteroidia; order Cytophagales; family UBA9547; genus CALPQG02. The sequence goes on along the minus strand of JBIKPL010000101.1, from coordinate 1,327 downwards.
ATACTTGTGGTTTTATTGACAATGCTAAGCAAGAATCGATAGACACTATTTTAAGGTATGCAGATGCGAAAAAAAATGGTCAAATTGACAAATTATATGTAACCGGTTGTTTGTCGGAACGCTATAAAGCGGATTTGGAAATAGAAATTCCAACGGTAGATGCTTATTTCGGGACAAGGGATTTGCCTAGAATTTTAAAGGCCTTTAAAGCAGATTATAAACATGAATTGGTGGGTGAACGAATGTTGACGACCCCGGCGCATTATGCTTATTTTAAAATTGCAGAAGGTTGTGATCGTCCTTGTTCTTTTTGCGCCATTCCGATTATGCGCGGAAAACATGAATCAAGGTCTATCGAAGATTTGGTGACTGAAGCTAAAAAATTAGCCAAAAATGGCACCAAAGAACTGATTTTGATTGCCCAAGATTTAACGTATTATGGTTTAGATTTGTACAAAGATAGGGTGTTGGCCGATTTACTTAATCGATTGGCTGATGTAGAGGGTATAGAATGGATTCGTTTACAATATTTATACCCGGCAGGTTTTCCGATGGATATTTTAAAAGTTATCGCCGATCGTCCTAATATTTGTAAGTACTTGGACATGCCTTTACAACATGCGTCTTCCAATATGTTAAAGTTGATGAGGCGTGGAATTACCAGAGAGAAAACAGAAGAACTTATCCATTCTATTCGTGATTTGGTACCAGACATTGCGATTCGGACGACATTAATTACCGGACATCCTGGAGAAACCGCCAAAGACCATGCTGAAATGCTTGATTTCGTTGATAAAATGAGGTTTGATAGGTTAGGGGTGTTTACTTATTCGCACGAAGACAATACCCATTCTTTTTCTATGAAAGACAATGTGGCTAAAAAAACGAAAGCCAATCGTCAGTCAGAAATCATGGAATTACAAGAACAAATTTCATTTGATTTGAACCAAGTGAAAATTGATAAAACTTTTAAAGTATTGTTTGATAGAAAAGAAGGGGGCTATTTTGTAGGTCGTACACAATTTGATTCGCCTGAAGTTGACAACGAAGTTTTGGTAGATGCAACAAAACATTTTGTGCGTGTAGGTGATTTTGCCAATGTTAAAATTACTGATGCTACTGAGTTTGATTTGTACGGGGACGTTGTGTAGGTATTAAGTATTAAGTATTAAGTCTTAGGTACAAGGTTAAAAAATGAGCGCAGCAATATTTTTTAACCTTGTACCTTGTACCTTGTACCTTGTACCTTGTACCTTGTACCTTGTACCTTGTACCTTGTACCTTGTACCTTGTACCTTGTACCTTGTACCTTGTACCTTGTACCTTG
>JBIKPL010000398.1:0-3215 GCA_044357485.1 Cytophagales bacterium | reverse complement strand
AACCCTGAGGAATCATCCCCAATTCACTTTCTACAAATTCGCCGTCCTGAAAAGGACCAAAATCTACAAACCAATGTTTATACAATGCCATTGCCATTTCCTCTAGGGTTTTGTTGATGGCGAGGTTGTTCTCTATTTTGTCATCTATGGCGGATAGGATGGCGGCTATGGATTGTTGTTCTTGGAGATTTTCGGGGATTTTTACATCCAATCCATCAAAAGTCTTTGTAGTTATAGTATCAAAAACACTTCCATAACTTAAACTTTGTAACTCTAAAACTTTTTGTTTTAGCAAATAATATAAATACGCATTATCTACCTTTTCATTTGGCAAAATACCATAACAGGATTGATTAAAAGTCATTTCTTTTCCTAAAACTGCTAATTCTCCAACAGTTCCTCTCGCAGAAATAATTATAGCATCTTTGGGGAGTAATTTAGTAGAGGATTTTTTTAAACCCTCATCAGATATTGTTTTCTCAGTTTCATATACAAACTTTCTTTCTCCTTGAAAATCCTTTACACTAAGCCACGGAATATTGCCGTCCCAATATTTAGGTTCTGATGTTTTAGGTGTTCCACCTCCAACAATTTTGATTACTTGTGCGAGTTTATACGTTTTCCAGTTGTTGGGCATTTATTCTTTCTTTGTATTTGTTAAGTCTAAAACTTAAATCATCTATTTTATCTAATCGTTCTTTTAATTTGAATATGTTATTATCGTTATCTAATAGACTTCTTGTAGGGTGAGCAATTTTTTTTCTAAGTTCATTTATACTGCTAAGTTCATCAAACTTAGTTTTACTATAATTCAGCTTAATATTTAAATTGAACTTTTTTATTATTTCAAAAAAGTCAACCAAAAAGAGATGTTCTGTTAATTGGTTTTCTAGATCAGTATTTACCAATTCGTTAAAATGTGAAATTATTAGAGCAAACTTATTACTTGGATCATCGGGATTTATTTTACTTTCAATCCAACTTTGAATTTCTTGATTTGTCAATTCCGAATTTAGAAAATCACTCAAAGCTCTTTCTAAATCACATAACAAGCTAAAAAGATAGATTTGCACTTGCTTACAGTTCAAATTCCCTAGTGTAATTAAACCCGAGATATTCTTATGATAACTCAAAAAATAAAAACTCCTTCCCGAAGAAGCGAACTTCTCTATGACTTCTCTAATGTTTGTATCTAAAGGAATTATGTCATTAAATTTAATCTCGTGTTTTTCTATCCTAGAAAAATCATTAGGTTTTATAGTTTTAAAGTATTCTGTTATTCTTTTTTCGTTTGACACAATAGGTAAATGGTCAAAGCGATTTCTTTGCATAACTTCTTTATAACTTCCTGTATTTACATCTTCTTCTGTAGCAAGTTTCCATCGTTTTTTACTAATGCCAACAGTAGCAGCGGTGATTTTTACATGATCTTCATCTAAAAAATAGAAATCTTCAAACATAATTTATTGGATTTTAATATTTTTATCTACAAATAATAGGGATTTTGCAACCGGTATTCCAAACTGCTTCAGATACTCTTTCCATGCTAAAGTTTCATGCTTTCCCATCCGAGGATCTAAATAAATATCTTTTATAATATCTTTTAAATTAATAACCAATTTTCTTATTCCAATTTCATTCTGAACAGATTGAACAATTATTCTTGATTCTTCTTCATATTTAAAAGGTCTCCTCTTCAATAAAAAAGTTTTAATAAATAGATCATTAGCCTTGTTCTTTTCTATAGCCTCTTTTAAACCAGTAGTTTGTTGTAGTTCTTCAATAATTTTTGTTTCATTTAAATATTTCATTTTCCCCAATAATATTATACTTTTTTTATTTAGTAATAATGACATGAGTTCCTTTGTTTTAATCCGAAGCCTTACACAATATCCTTCATTTGCATAAGTTTTCCAATAAGCCTGGCTATGAGAATTATGAGTAAAACACAATACAAATAATTTATTTAGAAAAGTGTCTTCATTTTTGACTTCTTGTCGAAAAAGAAAATTATCAAAAGGATCATTCCATTTTTTTGGTGAAACAAATGTTAATCTGCTCGTTTGTAAAGTTTCAAGCAATCTTTCCAAGGGTAGAAACCGATAGATATATTCGTTTTCTTCGCAAAATTTATCAATTTGAGCTTGATTCTTACTGTTGAGTATTATATATTCCCCTTCTTGCATAACTGATTATTTCCTTTTCTGAATGTTTTGTATATAATGAGCCATTTTGAATTGTCTATCTAATTCAACCATTATTAAACCAATTAGTTCTTTTAAATCCTCCAAATTGTAGTCGTCAAAAAGTTTGTTATAATGGGATTGGTCGTTACCCAACCAAGTAGCTCTTTCTAAAATATCTTTTAAATCACCAGTAAAATAATCAGTAATAATTTGACCTAACCATTTAGTTTTTATTATTTCAATTTCTTCTGGTTTGCTTTGAATAGCCCAATCTTTCACTAAATATTCAATTGATTTTCTATAACCCATTCCAGCTAATTCATCTAATCCACTATTTTCTGCAACCAAACTTTGAAGATAGGTTTTAATAAATTTTGATGGTGTTGGATTTCCTTGTTCATCAACATCTCCTGATTTTAAATCAAGTATAGGTTTTGGCCAATCTGGCCCTTTTGGTAAGCCGTTTAAGTATCTTGAAAATTCAAAACCACCATCTTCAAGTTTATATAAAGCAATGAATATTTTTAGACAACTTGAGTTTGTACAATTCCAGGAAGTAATACAACACTCAATCCCATCAGTATCGTGAGATAACATAACACCTATATGACTTGGTTTAATAGTGATATGGCAATGAGGACATACGTTTGGATCAATAAATTGAGTATAACCATTTTTGTATTTAATATTCATATTTTAAGTTTTTATAACTTATTAAAATTCTCAATAATCCTTCCTTGCAATTCATTCCCTTTGGTAAACTGTGCTTGCAGTTGTGCTTTCAATCCTGCCATTTTATCTTCAAATAAAATACCGTCGTCTTCCAGTTCTTCGGTGCCTACATAAATCCCGGGCGTGAGTTTGTAGTCTTGTTTTTGTACTTCGGTTAGGGTGGCGGCGTAGCAGTAGCCGTCGGTGTTAGCATAACACACCCCGCCTTCGGCACCCCTCTCAAGAGGGGAATTGTTGCGCCAAGCGTGGTAGGTTTCGGCTACTTTGTCGATATCGGCATCGGTAAAAACACGCAGT
>JBIKPL010000397.1:0-3227 GCA_044357485.1 Cytophagales bacterium | reverse complement strand
GTTATGCTTGGGATAAGAAAAAATATTTGAATAAACGTGTTGATGTAGGGGAGGGTTTGGTTGGACAAGTGTGGCAAGAAGCAGACTTGGTTTATATTTCAGATATTCCAGACAATTTTGTGTCAATTACGAGTGGTTTAGGCAATGCTAACCCCCACTATTTATTAATTGTGCCTTTAACAGTAAACGGAGAAACTTTTGGCGTAATAGAAATCGCAAGTTTTAAACATATTGAAGATTATAAAATTGAATTTATTAAAAAACTAGCAGAAAGTATTGCCACCACACTTTCTGGAACTAAAATCAATGACAAGACTAAAATATTATTAGCGCAATCTCAATCTCAAACCGAACAAATGCGGGCTCAAGAAGAAGAAATGCGTCAAAATATGGAAGAGATGCTGGCGACTCAAGAAGAAATGGAACGCAAAGAAGCTGAAATGCAACAAATGGTGAACAAGGTGATGCAACAAGAAGAAGCTTTGAGGCAAACTTTAGAGGAAGTGAAAGCTTCTTCTGAAGAGTTAGAACGTTCTAATCATCAAATGAAAAAATTAAACGATGAAGTAACACTGCGTGATTTTGTATTTGGGCTAACCACCATTTTGTCTGAATCAGACTTGTTTGGGAATGTTACTTACGCCAATCAAAAATTGGTGGATGTATCAAAATATAGTATGGTCGAAATTATGGGAAAACCACACAATATGTTTAGGCATCCTGATATGCCAAAAGAGATTTTTAAAATGATGTGGGATACGTTGCAGGCAGGTAAAGTATTTAAAGGCATTGTGAAAAATAAAGCCAAAGATGGCACTCCTTATTGGATAGATGGTTGTTTTGTGCCTGTGAAGGATGATAATGGTGTTATTGTGAAGTACATTGGCGCAAGGTATCACATTGCAGATGCTGAAATTGCTCAAAAAATGTACGACGAACAAATGAGAAAATTGAATTTATAAAACCTTAAGAATGGGATTGAGGGTGATTATTGTATATAAACACCCAAATTATCTTCTTCTAACATTACTTCAATGTTTTCTTTCAACGAAGTCGATAAAGAATAGCCAACGTAATCTGCTGAAATAGGGAAATTTTTGTGTGCTCGGTCAACAATTACGGCTGTTTGAAGTCTTTTAATGGCAACATTTAAAAATGGTTTGAGGCTATAAGCCATTGTTTTGCCAGTATTTAATACATCATCTAGCAAAATAATGGTTTTGTTTTTTAGCTTGATGGTATCAATATCTAATTGAACCACACTTTGTTGAGGTGATAGTTTGTCTAAATCAATTCTGATTAAAGTAACTGTAAATGGGGCTACTTTTTCTAACTCTTTTTTTAAAATTGTCGCAAATTGATATCCTTTTTCAAATATTCCTGCCAAATAAACCTCTTTTTCTTTAGGGTTATTTTCATAAATTTCATACGCTATGCGGGTGATTTTTTGTAAGGTTTGCACCTTATTTAGGATCATTGTTTTTTCAGACGACATCATGGTAATTGTTTGGTGACACAATTTAGAATAAAAGGATATAATAAGGAAGAACTGAAAGTATATTATTTTAGCAAACCAAGGAAAATGTATAGCAATAAATCTGGTTTTTAAAAAAAGTGAAGTCGGGGTCAGTAGCAATACGTATTGTTAAAATTCTTCTGGCGTAATATTTACGATAGATTGATAAATGACATCTTGTATTTTGGTTCTTATGTTTTGGGTAATCAATTTTTTGTTTTCTGCATTAGGGTAGGTTCTGTTAGATAAAAATATATAAACCAAATCGTATTTAGGGTCAACCCATGCACAGGTACCTGTAAAGCCGGTATGGCCAAAAGTTTCAAAAGAACATAAATCTGACGTTGGGCTTGAACCACCCAATTGAGGTTTATCCCAACCTAATCCTCTTCTACAAGAGGTGTATTGTGCGCGTGAAAATTCATTTACCGTTTCGGGTTTGAAATAATTTACATCACCATACGTACCTTTTTGTAAATGAGTTTGCATCAAAATGGCTAAATCATTGGCCGTGCTAAATAGTCCTGCATGGCCTGCAACGCCACCCATCATGGCGGCTCCTGGGTCGTGAACGGTTCCCCTGATCACTTGTTTTCTAAATGTTTGTTCGTCTTCAGTTGGTGCGATACGCTCGATATTGAATTTTTCAAGGGGCTTATAGGTTGTGTTGTACATGCCGAGAGGGGCATAAAAATGTTGGTCTAAAAATTCATTCATTGGTTGATTTGTTTTGGTTTCTACTATTCGTTTCATAATATAAAAACTGATATCACTGTATCGGTACGGATAACAGGAGGTGTCTGCATTGTGTGCATTATGGTTTTTAGCTATCAAACTTGATTGAACCGTCCAGTGCCACATTGAATCTGGCAGTGCAGGGATGGCGAAAATAGTAGGGGTAATGGTGAGGTTATAAATACTGTCTTTTTTAGTACAATAGTAGGTGTCTTTTAAATTGCCATTTTCCATTGTTTTTTTATTGTGCTCAATAAATGGTTGCAAGCCCGCTTGATGGGTTAATACTTCCCTGATAAAAATATTCGCTTTATTGGTGCCTTTTAATTCAGGCAAATAGGTTGAAATGGTACTGTCTAAATTGATTTCGCCTTGTTCATATAAAAACATAACTGCTTGAAGTGTGCCGGCTACTTTAGAAATAGAGGCAATGTCGTACAAAGTAGAATCTTGAATTTGAATACTGTCTTGGTAGTTTTGCTTGCCAAAACTTTTCTCGTAAATCACTTTTCCTTTTCTTGCGACTACAATTTCACAGCCAGGCATCACATGGTTTTTGATTGCTTTGGTGACGATGGTATCAATATTGAAAAGTTTTTCTTCAAGCATGCCAACTTGTTCAGGAATGCCATATTGTAATTTTGGGGTGTTTAAGGTGAAAAAACCTCGCCCTTCCCTAATAGTGGATGTTGCCGAAACAGGTAGTTTTCCGGTTGCTTTAAGGGCCCCAAATAAAACTTGGGGAACAATTTTTTTAGTCACCTCATTGTGTTCATAAGCACAAACCACATGAGGCGAATTTTCAAAATATTTAAGTGCATAAGGATTGCCAAACAGTACCACGACCACTTTGGTTCTTTGCTCTAATTTCTGTACCAATAAACTGATTTCTTTGGTGATGCCATAGTCTTTGGCAGGAGAATTATTCATGCCATGAATACTGATAATCACTGTTTTGTGTGCGTATTTTTCTACA
>JBIKPL010000396.1:0-3232 GCA_044357485.1 Cytophagales bacterium | reverse complement strand
TTTTTATAAAATCAACGGCGCCTGTTTCTATCGCTTCTTTCAAATAATTAGATGACGTGTTGCTGGTAACCATTATGACAGGTATCTCCATCGTGAGTGGATTTGCTTTCAAAACCCTTAACACCTCAATGCCATCCATTTCCGGCATTTCCCAGTCAAGCAAAATTAAATCAAAATGATGTTGCTCTACCAATACCAATGCTTCATGGCCGTTATAAGCCTTCATGAGGATATATTGATTGGCATCATCATGCAAGAACCCTTTTATTAAATGGCGTTCAATAATCATTAAGTTTACATGATCGTCATCTGTCAATAATATATTTAATTCATTCATTCCCATCTCATTAAAATCTAACAATTAACCTTGCATTAAAAAATCGTTGGGAAAGTGTATTTGGAACGGCATATTTATTTCCAGAGACATCTTTGACCCACAAATAGGAAATGGTATTATTGGCTCCAATCACATTCAATATTTCAATGCCTAACCAAATGGAATGCAAGTATTTAGCAAGAATATTGTTTTCATCAAAAATCATCATTTTAGACATCCCAATGTCAACTCTTTTATACGAAGGCATGTCTAAGGCTTGGCGATATTGCACATTATCGGGTACTCCAAAAGGGAAACCTGACCCATATACGCCATTGAAATACATTTTTATACTTGGGTTATTAGGCAAATGATCTTGAAAAAAGACTCCAAGGGTTAATAATTGATCAGAAGGTCGCCTAATATAACCTCTGTCATCGCCCTCAACTTTTTCTCTGGTACGCAAAATACCTAAACTAAACCAAGACTCTTCCCCTTTAATAAATTCTCCACTTACCCTAAAATCTGCCCCTGTAGCATAAGCCACCGCATTATTCACGGCGTAGTACCTAAGTCGTACGTTGTCAATATCATAAGGCACCACATCGTATAAATATTTATAATAAAATTCGGAGGTAAACTTAAAATTTCGACCTAAATATTTAAAACTTTTCTCCGAACCTAGGATATAATGAATTGATTTTTGTGATTTTAAACGCGTATTTATATTTCCCTCAAAATCCCTCATTTCTCTATAAAATGGTTGTTGGTTATAAATTCCGGCGGCAAATTTATATACGACAGTAGGGTTTGCTTTGGGTTTATGCGAAAGTTGTACCCTAGGACTTACTATCCATTCGTTGTTTAAAGTCCAATACCCCAATCTGACGCCAGAGGTAAAAGTTGTTTGTTCGGAAATATTGTAAGTATGTTGTACATATCCGGCATATCGTGTGCTGGACAATTGGTTGTTTTTTTTGATAGATTTTCCAAAATCAACATAATCAGCAGAATCTAAAAATGAATATTCGTTCACTACATCTTCAATGGTTTCTTTATTTAGTTTAAAACCAAATTCTAAACTTTGATTTTGATTGATGGTGTAAACATTTTTGGACTCAAGGGCCATAATGGCAACATGTAACCTATTTCTAGCATATTTAAACTCTGTACCCAAACCCGGAGTAATGGTAGATTGATCGCTGATTGTTTGGCCTGCCGGTATAGCCGTTTGTTCACTCAACCGATAGCCAGCCTCCACATTGGTATACTCTCTTTCTCTAGAATCTATGGCAGAAACGATAAAATCGGTTTTCCATTTATCATGAAACAAATGGCTAAACTTTGCTGAGCCTTGATAGGTATCGTATTCCAAAGATTCTTGACCATCGAAAGAGACATTAAGGGTCATGATTTGTTGAGACGTACCAAAAGAGGTTTGTTGGTAAGAAGGAATAATGCTGTATCTATTTCTGGCATACGCCATTAACACCCCGATAGTGGTAACATTGGGTTTATCAGAAGGATTTTTAGATAAATCAAAATTCAAATAGGATTGAATGTCATAAAACTTAGGCAAATATTGTCCCTGAACAGGAAGTGAATTTAATAAATATTGAGACGATTTGTTTCTACCACCAATGATATAAGTCATTCGATTATTGGCAAGCTTTCCCCCAATATGAGCCGTTCCACCCAATAACCCACCAGAAAAAGACCCCTCAAACTTTTTCGGTTCTTTGTATTTTATATTCAACACCGAAGAAAGTTTGTCTCCATATTTGGCCTTCCAACCCCCAGATGAAAATTCTATATCACTGACCAAATCCTGATTAACAAAACTTAAGCCTTCTTGTTGACCAGAGCGCACTAAAAATGGGCGATATACTTCCATTCCATTGACATACACCAAGTTTTCATCGTAATTACCACCTCTCACCCCATAAGTAGATGACAATTCCGAATTGCTGGTAACGCCCGGTAAAGTATTTAAAATTTTATTAAAATCATTGAAAGGGGAAGGAATAAATTTACTGAGTTTAGGGTCAATTTTAAGCGTACTCACCTCTGTTCGTTCGTTTGCTTTACCCTTAATTTCCACCGTTTGGGTGATATTTTCAAAAACGACTAAGGCAATCGTCAGCTGTTTTATTTCACCAGGCTTAAGGTTAATCGTCAACCTTTTGGTTTGCCAACCAGTGAGAAATATTTCCAATGTTATATTTTTATTGGCAGGTACAATTTGCTCAAAATACCCTTTATCATTGGTTTTAGTTTGAATATTATTGCTCAAGTCGCGTAACACCACAGCAGACAATGCTTGGTTATTTTCATCACAAACTGTTCCTTTAATTATGGCAGTTTCTTGTGCAAAGGCATCGAAAAAAGAAGCAGTTATAAGTAGACTTACCAATAACTGCTTCAATGATAAAAATGATATTATAATGGCTATTTTTCTTGTCATTAATAAGAAAATCAATATTCAGCGAAGATGGTACCTTGCTTGAACTATCGATTTGTTTTGGTCTTTAAATCTGCAATTGTTTGAATTTGATTTTGAGCATTGAAAACAAAACTACCCGCGACCAACACACTTGCCCCAGCATCACATAATTTTTCAGCATTGGCATCGGTTACGCCACCATCAATTTCGATAAGGGCATTGCTATTATGGGATTGAATTAATAACTGAAGTTTTTTGACTTTATTATAGGTATGCTCAATAAATTTTTGTCCACCAAAACCTGGGTTGACCGACATGATACAAACCAAATCTAAATCAGCAATAATATCTTCTAAAACAGCCACGGGCGTATGTGGATTTAAGGCCACGCCAGCTTTCATCCCGGCATCTTTAATTTGCTGAATCGTACGATGCAAATGAGGACAGGCTTCATAATGCACGGTTAGGATTGC
>JBIKPL010000100.1:0-8921 GCA_044357485.1 Cytophagales bacterium | reverse complement strand
CCCTTTGCTTTCATTTTCCTAGCAACATCAAGCTTTTCTTCCATCTTACCTTCCATCTTTCCCTCCATCTTTCCTTCGTCAAAAGCAGTATCAACGGTATTTTTATAGTCTCTGTAAATTTTTAAATTCATTTCGTAGCTTTCAATTTCAACTTGTCCAAACCTCGCGATTTCGGCTTTTTCAAATGCCTGGGTAAATACCTCGTCTTTAAAAATAGTAGGAATGGATTGAAAATCTTCTAAATGTTTTATAAAATAAAGCCATTGGTCTAACCTCGTAACCAGGTTGTCTTCTTTCAAATTGAAATTGGGCATTTCAAGGTAAATGTAGGTTAACTTATCGTAAAATGTTTTGCCATGTTTGTTTTTGAGTTTGATGGTATGCACCACCTCACTTTTTTCAGGTTCCGACTCATAATCATCAAATGTAAAATCAAGAATACCAATGCAGTAAACTGCTTTTAGGTTGTAATTCCACTCCCCTTTTTCGGCTTGTTCTTTAATTGGAAACGTGGAATAATAGATTGTTCTTTCTTTAAAATAATTTTGTTTGGCCTTTTGCAGTTCTACAATAAACTTTTCTCCTTTATCAGTGTCACAATAAATGTCATAAATCGCTTTTCTGTCAGCTTCTGTTTGTCCAAGCTGCTCCGAATTTTTAAACGTCAGGTCAATCACATGATGTTCTAGTGGTAAAAGTGCATTCAAAAAGTCGAGCAAAAGTGGTTTGCTGGCTTCTTCTCCAAATATTTTTTTAAACCCAAAATCGGTAAATGGATTAATGTATTTTGCTTTCATTGCAATAGGTTAAAATGTATGTCAAAAATAAACAAAATATATTGAATTTAAGCAAGTTGGTAAAAAAACACTTTGGTCAATTAGTTGTTTTTCGCTGCCCCCGCTGGTTCACGGCCAATGTCGGTATAATTGTATGAATTAAGATTTTTAGGATTAGATGATTTTAGGATTATTTTCCAAATCCTTTCATTTATGGCACATACACCGCAAAAGCTCAAGACTTGCGCCAGACAAACTGCAGACTTAATCGATTAGGATTTTCCTAATCCAACTTGTCCAAAGCAAGGTATAACACCCCCGCTGCTCCGCGTCAAATAAGATTATATTCAAATGTACTACACTAATGATTTCAAAAGTTTTTTTGGATCTTGTCGGTTATCCCAAAAAGCTGTAATAATTAAAAGGTCAGTTGTGAATTTATAGAAAATACTAAAATGTCCCATTGCTGATTCTCTTGTGTCGGGATAATTTGTTGCCTTAAAGGCTTGAGGATATTTTAAAATTAAATTGATTTGTTTTTTGATAAGCTTAATCAATTTTTCAGCATAAATGGTAGAACCGTTATGTTTGGTCCAAAAAATTAAAATGTCACGTCTTTGTCTCGCTGCAGTTTCAGTCCAGACTACTGCTCTTTTAGCCATTTCAAATCGTCTTTATCCAATTGATTTTGGGATATTACTTTGCCTGACTGAATGTCTTTATCACTTAATTGGAGCATCATCAGTTGTTCTTCACTGAGTTGGATGATGTCTTCCTCAGAGGCACTATTCTCCACCAATTGATACAAAGCTGCTAAATAATTCTTATTTGAAATGGTTAATAATTTATCAATTATTCCATTTCTCAAATGATTGACTGTTGACATCTGTTATTATTTTATTTAAAGGTAATTAATATCTATAATGTTTCAAAGTTTGATCTCTTACAAAAATAGCTGTCCAATACACTGTGGCAAAACTCACAAAGTACATACTGTCTTTGTCAGGTAAAAGATGTTTATAAAAAGCATCATTCTAATCAAAGATTAATTAAAATCAAATCTAAGGAGGTAACTTTATCAAATCCTTTATCAGCTGTAATAAGAGGCAATCCTGTTACAATTGAAGTTGCAGCTATAATTGAATCGGGTAATTTCAAACCAAATTTTCGCCTGACATTGATTGCTTCATTTGTAATTTGCTGGCTATGGTATATTCTAAAACAATTGTCAAGCGTTTGTTTAATGACCAACTCTTGTGAATCAGTTAAGCCTTTTTTGACAACAATTCTATTTCTGTAATAAAAGAAAAAGCCCATAATTCTGATAAAAGTTGAGGATATTCTAATTGTCCTTCTACCAAATAGATAAAAACATTTGTATCTACTAAAAAACTAATCCCATTCATTTCTTATTTTTTTTTGGTATGTCAAACCATCTCCATAAACGCCTTTTAGTTTCCCAACAAAATCTGCCATTGATGCATGCTTCTTTTTTTCTTTTAACAATGCTTCCAGCTTTTCTTTAATCTGTTCTGGATTTAAATTTTTATCTAAATGGATATGCATGAGATTGTTATTTTGTCTAATCAAAGTTATTGAAATATTTCAAACAAAAAAAGCGCCCCCTACTAGTTTAAGTCTGCGTTTGAATGGATCAAGTCTGAGCGCGGTATGTTCAAGCATGATTAAGGAAATTAATTGTCTGAATTAAGATTTTTAGGATTTAATGATATTAAGATTATTTCCCAAATCCTTTCATTTATGGCACATACACCGCAAAAGCTCAAGACTTGCACCAGACAAACTGCAGACTTAATCGATTAGGGTTTTCCTAATCCAACTTGTCCAAAGCAAGGTATAACACCCCAGCTGCTCCGCGTCAAATAAGATTATATCCAAATGCACTACACTAATGATTTCAAAAGTTTTTTTGGATCTTGTCGGTTATCCCCAAAAGCTGTAATAATTAAAAGGTCAGTTGTGAATTTATAGAAAACACCAATAGTTTAAGTCTTCTCTTCGCTGGATCAAGTCTTGCGCTTTTGCGAAGACTTGGTCCTACCATGATTAAAGTATTCAAACTTGAGTTATCATTAGTCAATATATACGATTTCAATCAAATATTCTTTCAAACCTGCATAGTTTTTTGCGCTACTATATAAATATTATCGCAAGTCTGAAGACTTTTATCATACTGGGCCCCAAGTGACCGCTAAAGCTAAACACTTGAGCCAGAAACAGAAAACTTAAACCATTGAAGGATTGGAAGAACCTTAAAAACGATTATTAGTTCAATAATTAATTGAACCATTTGTACTTATATTGCCGTTTAAGTTTTATAAATTTGAATAATCAAAATCATTTTAACCATGATACACCAAACTGTAGCCATACCAGAACAGGATTATGCTTTATTTCTTGAAGTAATCAAACGTTTTAAATGGAAAGTAGAAGATAAAACTCCAGTTGCTAAAACCAAAGATAATTTGCTTCTTGATGAAATTAAAGAGGCTGTTGACAGTATGAATTTGGTAAAACAAGGGAAGTTAAAAGCTAGACCGATTCAAGATTTATTAGATGAGTTATAAAATACTTACTGTACCACCTTTTGATAAACAACTTAAGAGGCTGGCTAAAAAATACCCCTCTATTAAAAATGATATTATTCAGCTCATTTCTGAACTTCAAAACCAACCAGTCAAAGGTACAAACATTGGCAATAACTGTTTTAAAGTGAGGATGGCCATCACTTCAAAAGGCAAAGGAAAATCCGCTGGAGCTAGGGTTATTACGCATTTTGTACTCAAAAGTGAAAGTATTTATATGCTTTCTATTTATGATAAAGCAGAACAATGCACCATCTCCGATAACGAAATACATGACTTATTAATGCTTATTCAACAAAATTAAACATAACTCCCCCGCTAGTCCGCGTCAAATGTTGGCCTTATCGCTGGTTCACGCCTCTGGCGATGACCAATAAATTAATTGTCTGAATTAAGATTTTTAGGATTTAATGATTTTAAGATTATTTCCCCCAATAGTTTAAGTCTTCTCTTCGCTGGATCAAGTCTTGCGCTTTTGCGAAGACTTGGTCCTACTATGGTTAAAGTATTCAAACTTGAGTTATCATTAGTCAATATATAAGATTTCAATCAAATATTCTTTCAAACCTGCATAGTTTTTTGCACTGCTATATAAATATTATCGCAAGTCTGAAGACTTTTATCATACTGGGCCCAAGTGACCGCTAAAGCTAAACACTTGAGACAGTAACAGAACACTTAAACCATTGGCGGTAATAATTCACGGCACACCTTAAACCATTGGGGGACTATTTTTCTTTACCTCTTTCCATTTAATTGACAATATTAAGAAAATTAGAGCTATAACACTCAAAAATGCAAATAACCCTGCCATTCCAACTTTTTTGTCTATCAAATATAACCCTAAAAAAATTAACTGGTTTCTTTTTCCTCGAAAATGAACATGATAATTTTGAATATCATGTTCATAATCTACTGGATTATATGCATAATAAAGCATAAAAGATAAAAAGCTTAAACCTGAAAATAGGTGTATCCCGTTTATATATTTTAGTAGATGCATCAGAGTAAACCTTCCATGTCAAAAACCATTAACTCCCCACTCCCTAATAATTGATACAATCTCTCGTCTTGAAGTACTGGTTTATATTCTCTTCTTGGAATTGAAGCATTACGCTCCCTCGCTGCTTGTTTAATATTAAAGATATGTTCAATTTCAAGTGTTTCTTTATTTAAAAATACAATATGAATACCTGCCCTATAAGTAATAATTAAATGCTTTTCTGTTAGATTAAATTCGGTATATGATAAGGATTCATTTTTGGTGGTAAACATACTTTTTTCAATGGTTTTACTCACAATTAACTCTCCTGTATCTGCTGTATAGCTAGAAAAAATATCTGTCAAGCCTACTTCTACATGTGCATAGATAATTCCATTTTCATACATTTGTGAACCATGCCCTTTATGCTCCTTATTATAAACTAGTTCTCCTGTATTAACATTCAAAGCTGTTAAGGTTTTATAGGTAGTGAAAATTAATAAATCTTTGTGAAAAACAAATGGGATACTAATGTTAATAATTGGATTTAATTTATCAACAATATCCTCAGGTATCATCTTTAATGCATCAAATTGCCATAACAAATTACCTGAGCCGAAATCAAATACTCTTATGTCATCCAATATTTTACTAGTGCTTAAGATGCATATTATTACTTTATCATTAAAACAATGAATATCCTTTGGTAAATCATCAAAACTCAGACTTTTGATAACCTCATTTTTATCTAAATCAATAAAATAATATTTTCTAAGGTTTACACATTTGCTAAGTGCGATATTCATGTAAGACTCATTTTGAAATTGACAATATTCTTCAACATCATCTATTTTTAAACGAACAACCTCATCATTGCTAATGTAATATTCTCCAGCTACTAAAACATAAGTAGTAGAAGTTTTAATTAGATCATAACCTTTACAAACAAAATTAAGTATTTCAACTTCATTCTTGATAATTTTTAATGTTTGGTCAATTTGTTTTATTAAGAGCTTTCCTTGTTCCTGAACAACAAAATTACGAACATTATTGTACCTTAAAGATGGAATTAAAGATTGTTTCATTTTCTAGATTTTGAATTAATATATCAGCAAAATTATTAATATCCACAGTAGAGATATCTATATTACTATTTCTTAACAAATCTTTTACTTTAGACTCCCCGCTGGTGCACGTCAATTGTTGAACGCTGGTTCTCGGCTTCGACGTGGACCAACTATTCGTTTGAAATGCTAAAGTATTAAATAAAATCCATTTCTAATACACCTTTACCTCCACAATAATCAATAGCGCTGCTGTATTTACAGTGCCAGGGTTCCAAAACAAATCCTGACACTACAGGATTTTGATGGATATAATTCAACTTTTGCGCTATCACTTTGCGGCCCGCTGGTATATCGCGAACGCTGGTGCACGTCTGAACGAAGTGGTGACGTGTACCAAGTTTTAAAGTATGAAATTAGAAGCTGGCAGAGATAATAACCTTTAGCGTTTCAAACTAATCGTTGGTCTCCCCGTTGGCGCACGGCACAATTTCTCCGCTGGTTCTCGTCCGATGTCGTTAAGTTAAGTTTTTTGTGATTTCAATATCCGTGACAATCTGCTTAATCCGTCAAATCTGTGTGCAATTTTGTTTTTATGCTTGGTAAAAGCATAAAAACTTGGAACACAGACCAAGTGGATTGTGCTGATTATCACAGATTTTTTTTAGCTATTAATAATCTCGCACTGTTGGCGCACGTCAATTGTTATCGATGGTTCACTTCGACGTGGACCAAAGGTTGGCATAAAACACCAAAGCAAAAACATTTCTTCCTCAATTCTTGCGCGCCAGCTGGAGGTATTTATTTTCTAAAAATAAACCAAACTCCTACAATAATACCTATGATAGCTCCAAAAATGTGACCAAAAAATAAATAAGCGATTCCTCTAATTGCCCTTAATTTGCCCAACCCTTCTGGAAATACATACTCCCAGTTAAAATCTTTTTTACCTAAAGTCAAATAAGTTATAGTTACTATTATTATTAATATCAACCCTTTTATATAATCGAGGTTATTTTTCATGGTTGTTTTGGAATTAAATAGGAATCACTCCATTCATATAATGGCTTCACTGCCTCAAGTCTTTTTAATAAAGACTGTAAACGTTTGAAGTCTTTTTTTGACCAGGGATCACTTGGGTTTTCATTAAGATACTGAATATAAGAATCTATTAAATCTTTAATGAATTTTGTAAAGTTAGGATGATTACACAAGTACCAGATCACTATTTTTTTTTCCATACCATAGCCCGAAAAATAGCTGTGTATTTGCATTGAATCATCCGTTTCTAAAAAAGGTAAGAAGTCACGAATGTCCTTCCAATAATTAAAAAAAGGTTCCGCATCTTGGTTAATAAATTTATAAATTAATGAACAGGCCATTTCTACATTTTCCTCTGTATCAAGACTTATAGGCAAATACTCATAAACTCCTTCCCCAATATTTTTATTAAAAATTAAACTATACTCTCTAAGTCCAATCGTATCACCAATATTATAATGTGGACTTTCCTTAAATAACGGATGAATTATTTCTTCTAAACATTTGATAGATATTCCACATCCAATCCCTGTTAAACCTTGTTTTTTAAGATCACCTAATGTATAATATAATATCCTCCCATGTTTATCATTAAAGAAATTATAATAACCAGATTGAGAAATTTCGAATTTATAATCATTAGCAAATAAACTAGTAAATCTAGTTATTATCAAAGAAATTTCCATATTCTAAAATACTTTAATAGTTTGTGAAATACTTTTACCGTCTCCCCCCAATAGTTTAAGTATTCTCTTCGCTGGATCAAGTCTTGAGCTTTTGCGAAGACTTGGTCCTACCATGATTAAAGTCTTCAGACTTGAGTTATCATTAGTCAATATATAAGATTTCAATCAAATATTCTTTCACTCCTGCATAGTTTTTTGCACTGCTATATAAATATTATCGCAAGTCTGAAGACTTTTATCATACTGGGCCCAAGTGACCGCAAAAGCTAAACACTTGAGCCAGTAACAGAACACTAGGGACTATTGAGGATTACTCAACTGTCTGATTCCTTTTATATTTTATTAAACAAACAATAAACCAAATAAAACTCTGAATAAAAAAAATCAATACGACTGATTCCAATATATGATTAATGAATTCAATAAAATCAAATGATATATTTTCATTAAATAAAGTATGCCTCGTAATTTGAATTAAATATACCATTAAAAAAATGGAAAAATATGTAAAAAAAGAGCTAATTAAATTAATCCATATCCCTTTTAAAAGATATTTTTTCGCATTTTTATTTTTAAGAATTTTATACAATTTAAATTCAATAAAAAACGATAAGAATGGCAGTAGAATTATTGAACCAAAGCCTAAAACAATACTAAATCCACCCAAAATCAATAAAGATAAGGTTAGATTTAAAGAAATCAAAAATCCTAATTTTAGATTATCCATAAATAATATTAAGGATTATTACGAATATATTCTGCCATTTTATATCCAATAAATTTTCTGTGATTAAACATTAAAAAATTATATGAGTTTTCTCCAGGATAAGTTTTTTGGAATTCAGACTTTGCAAATGAATAAGCATCAGTTCCTAATTTTAGTACATAAACTAGAGCGTTATTTAAATAACATGTTTTACATGAACCATCACTCACCCTATTTATACCCCAAATGGCACATTCCCAAGGGGTAAGTTGTGTTTCATTTACAAAAGGCAATAAACTTGTATAGCCACTTGCCGCAAAACAATCAGTTTTATCTTTACCAAATTTGAGTTCAAATTCTATTTTGACAGATCCAATAAGCTTTTCAACTTCTGATTGTTCTATATCTACCATTTTCTTTTCTAGAGCAGCTCCTGTAAGTCCACAAAAACTTACACCATCGTAACTTACACAGCCAGTTGGTGACAATAAATATTCACCAAAATTAATAAAATTCTTGGTTAATAAATCGGCATTTACTCCTCTCATTATATATTCCTCTTCATTTGTAATATAACCAAGATTTATCCAATCTGCCGCCCCTACAGCACGCCAACTAGTAACATCAGCCGCTGCTTGAAACCAATAATTTCCACCAGGTTTAGCTCTCGAAATTTTATCAGCCCATGCATACCAATCGTTTCTCAATGAGATTGTTGAATAATACGAACTATTCTTGCTTTTTATACTGCCCCGCTGGTGCACGTCAATTGTTGAACGCTGGTTCTCGGCTTCGACGTGGACCAACTATTCGTTTGAAATGCTAAAGTATTAAATAAAATCCATTTCTAATACTCCTTTACCTCCACAATAATCAAAAGCGCTGCTGTATTTCCAGTGCCAGGGTTCCAAAACAAATCCTGACACTACAGGATTTTGATGGATATAATTCAGTTTTTGCGCTATCACTTTTGGGCTCCACAAAACAATAGGTTTATTATGATGTTGCCAAAATTGTCTGTGTTTCACATTGCTGCTTTTAAGACCTGCTCGCTCCATGA
>JBIKPL010000099.1:0-8929 GCA_044357485.1 Cytophagales bacterium | reverse complement strand
CATTCTACGAATATCAGCGAGAAACCCAATTTCAGCATTACTATTGCTTCTGGTCATGCTGATATACACGATATCGCGTTCTTGACCTTGAAAACTATCGACCGTATTGACTTCGATGGCAGCCATCAACGGCAACAACGTGGAGGAGCTGGCCATTAATGCTTTAAGAATAGTTACTTGTTGTTTATAAGGAGAAATAATAGCGATGCTAGGAAAGGTTTCATTGGAATAATACAATAACAATTGTTCGACAAAAATTGACAAATGTTTCACTAATAAACTTGCCTCTTCAGGATTAGTAGTACTGGTTCCCTCTAATTTCTCGTCAAAACTACAACCTGCAGTATCTACAAAATTCAGTGGGGTATCATGCTCGAACAAGGTTTGGTTTGCGACAGACACATGTGCATGTAACTGATGATGGTAAAACACTTCAGAAGAATAGGCCATAATTTGGGTATTCATTCTGTATTGTTCATTGAGTAAGGTAACTGTTTCGGGATGAAGCGAGACACATTTCTCTAACAAAGTTGTACTTAAGCCTTTTTTAGCGGCCTCCAATGATTTAATGGTAGGTGGCAATTGACAATGGTCGCCCGCCATGACTACTTTTTTAGCTTTTAAAATAGGAATCCAACAAGCAGGCTCCAAGGCTTGTCCTGCTTCATCAATAATAATGGTATCATAACGCAGGTTTCTGATCATGTAAATATTGGCACCCACCAAAGTCGCTGTTATTACTTGGGCTTTGCCAACCAAATCATCAATGATGTATTGTTCGATATTGCCTACCTCTTTCATGATTTTTGAGGCTTCCGTGAGCAACAATTTTCTTTGTTCTCGTTCTTCTTTGCCAAAATTTCTTTTGTACTTATTCGCCAAGTGTTTGTATTCTTGTGCTTGTTTTTTAAGTTTTTTGGCTTCCTTGTTCATCGCATGCTCATGCATTTTGGCATCGAGGGTATGCGCCATGAGCCGCTCATTGATACGGGCAGGATTTCCAACCCGCAACACTTGTACACCACCGAGATGAAGCTTTTCTGTTAACAAATCGACCGCGGTATTACTTGGTGCACAGACAAGAATTTGTTTGTTTTCTTGTTTTAACAAGGCTTGAATAGCCTGAATCAAGGTCGTTGTTTTGCCTGTGCCAGGAGGACCATGCACGATGGCTAATTCATTGGCATTTAAAATTTTATGAACCGCTTCTTGTTGGGAAACGTTGAGCGTTGGGAGCGGATAGTGAAAACTGTTTTCTTTAAAATAAGGCTTTTTAGCACCAATAAGTATATTACGGAGATGAATACAATCACTTTCCTTTAAGTGCATGGCCAATTGAAGGGCGTCATTCATTTCATTATAACTATTGTCATCAAACAATAAGTCGATGCCTAACTTTCCGTCGCGTGCCCAATCGGGCAGCTCATCGCTACGCAAAGTTATTTTAAGTCTTTGATTACCAAGGTAGGAGATGGTACCTTCCACACGGTCATTGGCAGGATCGTGGTTGCCAAAAAGGACGGCAGGTACGCCATACTTAAATTTATAATGAATATCATGATGAGAAGTACGCTCAACTTCTACCGTTAAATAATCGCCACGGCTCATTTCGGTGCCTCTGATGGCAATAGGGTACCAAGACAAACCATTGGCTCGACGGTCAGCTACAGAAGATTTTTCGGTTAACAAACGGTACTGTAAGCGATCTTCTTCTCGCTCTATACTGAGTAATTCAAGCAATTGATTGAAATAATCCATCGGTACAAGCAGTGAGTTGGTTTGGTGAAATATTGAACGTTTATTAATTAAAATTGGAAATGAAAATAAATGGCACTAGATAGTTTATTGAATGGTGTTGTATGCAATTGTGAAATCTCACAGTTTCAAACTATAGGATTGAAGCATTAGGATTGATGAGTCAATTTTATTCCCCATAAACATTGTATATTTGAATTTTAGGACGATTTATGGGCTTACGACATTCGTTTTTCCCTTGTGCTCAAACTGATTTGTGCAGCAATAACTTAAGACAACAAGTAGGGCAGCAGACTAAACAAAACCACTATCCCTATCGCAAATATAACCAACGATGAATACTTACCCATCGTATTTCATATAGCGCAACATAAATTAAACCGAAGCCAATTCATTTAAAAGGGTAATAGTAAAAGTTGTTCCTTCACCCACCTGGCTAACCACTGAAATTTTTCCTCCTAACATTTGCACTTGCGATTGCACCAAATATAAACCAATGCCTTTGCCATCAATATCAGCATGAAAACGGGCATATGGTTTAAATATTTTTTCTGTATTGGTCGACAGGTCAACCCCCAAACCATTGTCAACAAATTCAATCGTCAATAAATTGTCTTTTTGAAAACTTTTAATTTTCACAATTAATGGTCGATCGGGTTGACGATACTTCATGGCGTTACTCAATAGATTATGAAAAATACTATGTACAAAACTAGAAACGGTATACAAGCCCTTGGCTTCTTCAAAATTCACTTCTAATTTAAAATCAACATTATCAAGCACAACACCTTCCGATTCTACTACTTTTTGTAATGATTGGCTTAAGTCAAGGTAAGTTTTTACTTCGTTGAGATCGCTATTGATCGACAAAATTTGATTCATGTCTTTGATTACCTCATCTAATTGAATAGCCGTATATTTAATTTTAGAGATTAATAGCAATTTTTCTGACTCTTCACTGTCATTATCTTCCATTAAATTGCTTAAACCAATTAAATTGGCAATAGGAGAGCGCAAATTATGAGACACCATTTGGTTAAAGTGCTGTAACCTATCGTACGACACCTGCAATTCTTCGTACATGACTTTAATTTTTTCTTCTGATGTCAACCTTATGCTTACTTCATTGCTCAACATTTTTTGAGTAGCACTTAATTTTTTATTTTTTAATAAAATTTCATTTAAAAGATTACCATTTAAAGAGAGTATAAAACTTACCAAAGTGGTACTTAATATAATCACAAATATTACATTGACAATATAAAAGGCATCAATGATAGTTGGGGAAAGAATATGGTGCTTTATTTGGGGAAAAAATATGTTTTCACTATGCTTAATGTACACTAAAAACGTAACAATATAAATCAAAATAGAAATGAAGATTTCTTTTTTTTGAGATAAATCATACAATGACAATACAATAATGGGAGCAA
This sequence comes from Cytophagales bacterium, assembly GCA_044357485.1. Classification (GTDB taxonomy): domain Bacteria; phylum Bacteroidota; class Bacteroidia; order Cytophagales; family UBA9547; genus CALPQG02. Next base: position 5,741 of record JBIKPL010000099.1, on the reverse strand, counting down.
GCAATATAAACAAATGCACGCCTGAATCTATTCCTAAATAGGAAGCAAACGCAAAAATACCCCAACAGGCATTAATCGTATGAAAGATTTTGGCAATTTCAAATCTATTGATGGTAACCAAATACGCAATCACTAAAAAGCCAAAAGCATTAATAAAACAAATAAGTGTATGAAAATATAAACCTATTGCTACTAAAAAAAAACAATAACTTAAACCAAACAAAAAGCTTATCAAACAAACACGAATAGTCATCCGCATTCGAATGAGCATCATGTCATTGTCAATCGCTAAATGATCCAAATTAATGTATCTGCCAAACAAAATCAAAAATCTACTCATCATTTATATTACTTTTATGGGTGCTATTTCCCTTTTTTCACTTGTGGTAACAATATATATAAATGCCAGATCTATGACGAAAAATGCCACATAAAAAAAAGGCCGTATGATTTTCCATGCAAAATTACTACAAATTGCAGCGATTGAAATTTCGAGACGGTGAAATTTCACCATGTCACGAATCACCAACACATACACAATTAACCAACCAAAACAACCTAACCCAAAAGTGATTAACCCAAAAGGGGTGTAGTCTTTTAAGTTTACCCAATGCTCAAAATTCATCATTTTACTTTATAAGCATTAACAATTGCAGTGGCTTTTTCTCTGTCCAAAGGTTTGGAGATAAAATGCTTTACATCGACATATTGTTTCGATTTTTCGATATCCACAGGATCAATAGAAGAGGTCACGATAAGCACATCAGCCTTATTTTTAAAATTTTGGTACCTGTTTAAAAACTCCCAACCATCTACTTCGGGCATATTCAAATCTAAGAGAATCACCAATGGCATCTCTTCCACAGGCAATTCCGCTAAATATGTCAAGGCCAATTCTGCCCCTAAAAAAGACATGATTTGTATTTCAGGATTTATCTTTTTAAAATTTGCTCTCACAATATAATGTTGAATGTCATCATCATCAATCACCACCACCGTATTTATACCCATAAGCAAAATTTAAACAAAATTTTATGTGGAAGCGTTTACGCTCCCTAATGATAAACGTTACCCAAAACACCTTAAATTTAATAATTTAGGCTATTTTAATTCATTTATCACCAACCATGCCATCAATCCTGAGCCAGTTTCTAAAGCAGTTTCATCGATATCAAACGTTGGGGTATGTACTGAAGAAGTAATGCCTTTGGCTTCATTACGAATACCAAGTCTATAAAAACAAGCATCGGTATGTTGGGTATAAAACGCAAAATCTTCTGCCGCCATCCAAATATCAAGGTTTACGACTTTGTCTTCCCCTAAATAGTCAATCGCTGCATTTTTCATTCTATTGGTCAAGGCCGGATTATTCTCAAGATAAGGATAGCCTTTATGAATATCAAAATGGCACGAACCACCCATACCTTCCGCGATAGATTCGGCTAACTTTACCATTTTTTTATGGGCTTCTGCTCTCCAAACCTCATCCATGGTCCTAAAGGTACCTTCTATTTTAACTTCATTTGGAATAATATTAGTAGCACCCGCAGCAGTAACTTTGCCAAAAGACAATACAGAGGGTGTTTTGGGGCTACAATTTCTGCTTACAATTTGTTGCATGGCCACAATAATATGCGCGGCAATCAACACCGGGTCGATATTAATTTCGGGCATGGCCGCGTGACCACCTTTGCCGGTAACCGTCACATATATTTCATCAGCACTGGCCATATACATGCCTTCTCTGAAACCTACCGTACCCGCAGGTAAAAGTGGCATCACATGTTGCCCGAGAATGCCATTGGGTTTTGGATTTTCGAGAACCCCTTCTTTGATCATTAAAGAAGCACCACCAGGCAAAAGCTCTTCTCCTGGCTGAAAAATCAATTTAATACTTCCTTCAAAATCATCTTTTAGCGCTTGTAAAATTCTAGCGGTACCCAATAAAGATGAGGTATGCACATCGTGGCCACAAGCATGCATGACACCAATATTGGTCGATTTATAGGGCACATCGTTGGCTTCGGTAATAGGCAAAGCATCCATATCGGCACGAAGGGCAATCATTTTTTTAGCAGGATTTTTGCCTTCAATAATGGCCACTACCCCAGTGCCGGCCACTCCTTCTTGGGGCTCGATACCAAAACTACGTAATATTGCCGCTACAAATTTGGCTGTATTAAACTCTTGAAAAGACAATTCTGGATGAGCATGTAAATAATGGCGATAATCAATAACGTCATTGGAGAAGCTTGCCGCTAAAGCTTTAATTTTATCTATAATCATAAATTTATTGACCAGCATTGGTGTGAATGATATTAACCTGTTCCATGGTGATTAAGGCCTCCGGAAAAACAGCTTTAAGTTGGTAAAGTGCATGATGGGCTTCAAAACGATTGGTGTAATCGCCTACTTTAATTTTATAATCGGGCTGTTTATAAATTTGGTAAATATCTATATCGGGATAAATACTATAGACTTTTTCTCTCACCTTCTTTACTTCTTCTTTGTTTGACCCCGAATACACAATAATGCGAAAACCTTGGGCATACTTAATTTTTTTATTTTTTAGGGCAATAGAATCTAGCTTTTCTTGGAGCGCTTGGGTGATGTCGGCCATTGGCTTCCCTTGTGCTTTGTTGGGGCTAATGGCATTGGTATTTAAAGGTGTTTTATACTCAAAAGTAGGCCTAAAACTTTCTAGGTTTTCAGTAGATTGGGCTGAAACCAACAAGCATAGTTGATATAAAAAGAGAGAAAGAAGTACAGTTTTAGACATAGCGTGTATCAATTAAAAAAGGAACAACCGTAGTGGTTATTCCTTTTTTAGATCATTATTCAGATTTTACGGTAATAATTTCTTTAATGTCTGTGATTATTTTATTGGCTAAATAATCGGCGGTGGCTTTAGATTCAGATTCGGAATATATCCTGATGATAGGTTCCGTATTCGATTTTCTAAGGTGTACCCATTGGTTATCAAACTCAATTTTCAACCCATCAATTTCATTGACCGGTTGTTTTTGATATTTGCGTTTCACTTCCTCAAAAATTTTATCCATGTCGGTATCAGGCGTAAGCTCGATTTTATTTTTCGACATGTGGTAAATTGGATATTTTAATTTTAACATGGAAATGGTTTTACCATATTTAGCCAAATGGCTTAAAAACAAAGCAATTCCAACCAAGGCGTCTCTTCCATAATGACTATCAGGATAAATAATACCACCATTGCCTTCTCCACCAATCACGGCATTATTGGCTTTCATCGCCGTCACCACATTTACTTCTCCCACAGCAGAAGCATGGTATACCCCACCTGCTTTTTCGGTTACATCACGCAAGGCTCTTGTCGAAGATAAATTAGAAACCGTGTTGCCTACTTTATTTTTCAAAACATAATCAGCCACCGCAACCAAGGTATATTCTTCCCCAAACATGCTTCCTTCTTCACAAACAAAGGCCAAACGATCAACATCTGGATCTACGACTATCCCTAAATCGTATTTGCCATTTTTAATTTCTGTAGAAATTTGGGTCAAGTGTTCAGCCAAAGGCTCAGGATTATGGGCAAAAATGCCTGTTGGCTCACAATTGATTTTCGTAACCGTTTTAACCCCTAAAGCGTCTAATAACATGGGAACGGCAATGCCTCCAGTGGAATTTACGGCATCCACACAAATCCTAAATTTACGATTGGTAATGGCTTCAACATCTACCAGCGGTAGCGCCAAAACCATATTGATATGTTTTTGAATGTATTGGTCATCAGTTTTATACGCACCAATATGTTTTACATCCACAAAATTAAAATCTTCGTTTTCGGCAATCGTAAGCACTTCTTGTCCATCAAGGTCAGAGATAAATTCTCCTTTTTCGTTTAACAATTTAAGCGCATTCCATTGCCCTGGGTTATGGCTTGCCGTGATTACAATACCACCACCGGCTTGTTCTTCAGTCACCGCAATTTCAACCGTAGGGGTAGTCGACAATCCTAAATCAATCACTGTAATCCCTAAAGATTGCAAGGTAGCTGTTACAATTGAACTCACCATTGGACCAGAAATACGGGCATCACGACCAATTACAATCGAATTTGACTTGCTTCTTTGTTTGATCCATGTACCAAAGGCAGCTGTAAACTTAACCACATCGACAGGTGAAAGCGATTCTCCCACTTTACCTCCTATGGTTCCCCTTATCCCAGATATTGATTTTATTAACGACACGTGTGTTCTATCTAAATGTATATTGTGACTAAAATACAAAATTAATAGATTTTACCACAAATAAATCTTTTTACCCAAAATATACACGCAAACTTCTCCTATTAGGGTACCCAAAACAAGGTGACATCATTTAATGCTTTATAAACAAGGCAATTAAACATTGTCAATTGCCTTTCAAAGTCAAACAGTAGTGCTCAATTTAAATGGAATATATTGGTATATTTCCTTAAAAAATCATCTTAAAACATACACCTCCATTGGAATTTAGCTTGCAAAACATTGTGCATTTCCTTGGTTCAATATTATTCGTACCCTATTGATTGAAAGATAAATAGAAGCTGCTGAAAAAATAGTTTATTTGTTGATTTTTAGAGATTTAAACTATTGCTTTAACCGTTTAATTGCAAGGGTATTTGATTTTATTAAAGTGGTGCACTAGTTTGATTTAAATAGCATAGATAAGCTATTCATTTCGTAGGGCGTTCCCTTCGGTCGCGTAATCGGCACTCGTCCCGATTTTTTCGGGAAGCTCAAACTAAGCCTCTCCCGCTAACGCAAAGCGAATTAGCCAATCATTTCACTTAAATGGAGTGGCCATTTTAGCATCATAATTTTAAGTATATTTGCTCAATATGATTTACAAATGATGTGAATTGAGTTTTTAAGACCCTAAATAACAGCGGCATAACCTTCCCAAGAAGCAAGAGAAACGCAAGCGAACCTTTAGCGTATAGCAGCACCCCATAACACAAAGCAATACATTTTGAAAACGCTATTTATAGCAACTTCTTTTCTAAACTGCCATAAAAGTGTTAGCATTGTAGTATTAAAAATGCCCCAATGAAAATACTAGTAATTCGATTTTCTTCTATTGGCGATATTGTACTCACCACTCCTGTGGTAAGGTGCTTAAAAACCCAATTGCCTGCTGCAGAAATACACTTTTGCACCAAGCTTCAGTTTAAAACTATAGTTGAAAACAATCCCTATATCAGCAAAACCATCTATTATCAACATAGCCTATCAGCAACCATTGAGGCACTTAAAGCCGAAAAATATGATTTAATCATCGACCTGCACCATAATCTTCGTAGCCTTCTTATCAAGCTTCGGTTGGGTGTGGAAAGTCGTAGTTTCAAAAAATTAAATTTTAAAAAATGGTTGTTGGTGAAGTGGAAAATAAATTTGCTTAACCACAGTCATGTGGTCGACCGCTATCTCGACACCGTCGCTCATCTAGGCATTGTCAATGACCAACAAGGCTTAGATTATTTTATTGCCCCACAAGATGAAATAAACATTACAGACTTTGGGCCAGCGTACAGCAAAGGCTATGAGGTGTATGCCATTGGTGGCCAACATTACACCAAAAAACTACCCTTATTTAAAATGATTGAACTTTGTCAACAAATAGCCGCACCATTGGTTTTGTTGGGAGGCAAAGAAGATGTCGACAATGCCAATGCCATTATTGCGGCTTGCAAAGAGAAAAACATTCGCCATACTTGCGGG
>JBIKPL010000395.1:0-3242 GCA_044357485.1 Cytophagales bacterium | reverse complement strand
AGAAAAATGAGCTCAAACAAAGCCTCTCCCGCTAACGCAAAGCGAATTAGCCAATCATTTCAATTAAATGGAGTGGCCATTTTAGCATCATAATTTTAAGTGTATTTGCTAAAAATGATTTGCAAATGATGTGAATTGCGTTTTTTAGCAGCCCCTAAGTAGGACTTGCTGAAAAACTCAGGTACTATATTTTTAAATTAATTTCATCTCCAAAAGTATTGAGTACTTGGCGTGAAGGATAGGAATGAAAAGCCCGGAGTGCAACGAGGACTTGTAATGGAGCCTGGTCTGCCTCAGCAGACACGCCCAAATTTACTAAAATAATTAGAGCGTGTTGCAAAAGCTTTTATACTAGAATTTGTGTGATATTTTATTTTTTTAAGATGCTATAATTCTATTTTTCTTGAATGTTATTTTGATTCAGTATTTAATTAATTATTTTTTGCCCTTAACAGGCATATCTGTCAATTGCCAAGTAATAATTTTACTTTATTTCCAGGCAAGGTTTTGAGTAAACCACTAAACTCCATCATCAATAACAAGGATGAAAGTTTACTGATGTTGATTTGTGTTTTCCATGCGAGTTCGTCGATTTGCACTTCCTTTTCTTTGTATAAGAGGGTAATAATTTTAAGCTCATCTTCCGTCAAATCAGGCGGTAGTACGTGGGTTTTAGGTTGTGTTTCTTGGTCCCAATGCAGGTCTTTGACAATTTGATTTACGGACATAAATAGCTGTGCCTTTTGTTGAACAATGAGCTTATTACTACCTTCCGACGATTTTAATCCTAGATTTCCAGGTACAGCGTAAATTTCTTTGTTGTAAGAATACGCTATTTCAGCAGTAATCAACGTGCCTCCTTTTTGAGCCGTTTCAATCACAATTAAAGCATCACACAAGCCGGCGATAATTCTGTTTCTTTCCGGAAATCTAGGCGCATCAGGTTTTACACCAAAAGTGTTTTCGGTCAATAGCCCTCCTTTTTCAAGCATTTCTAAGGCCGTTTTTTGATGTTGAAAAGGATAAATAATGTCGATTCCACTTCCCATGACCCCAATCGTGGGGACTCCGGTTTGAAGACATGCTTTGTGTGCTGTAATGTCAATGCCATAAGCCAATCCACTGATAACCACTACATCGTATTGGGCCAATTCTTGTACGATTTTATGCGTTATTGCTTTGCCATACTCACTCGCCATGCGTGTGCCGACAATGGCAACTGTACGTGGTGCATTAAGACTTTGCACGCCTTTGTAGTATAACAAACTTGGCGCATCAGCCAATTCTTTTAAGCGTGTTGGGTAGGCAGGATTGGTGTAAAATAAAAGTTGTATCTGGTCTTTTTCGGCTTTTCGAATTATGGCTTCGGCATTTTGTAACACTTTGGACTGTACGATTTCCGTAGCCACCAATTGTCCGATTCCGGGTACGGACATCAATTTCTTTTTGTTGGCTTTAAAAACGGCTTCTGCTGAACCCAAATAACTGATTAAATATTTGCTTAGTTTATCTCCAATTTTAGGAATCAAGCCAAGAGCGACTTCATATAACATGTTGAAAAAAATTAAAATTAGTGTTGCGTGAAATTAATAGTGTTGCGTGTTGAATGTTTAGTGTTGAGTAGAAAAAGATTAAAATTAGTCTATCGTTTTGAATGAACAGTAAAATAGAGTTTTATGAAAATTTAGGTTAATACGTAAATACGGTAAAATTAATTATGAATAAAATTCAGTCAAAATGTCACTAAAATTATTAGTGCAAATATTTATTTTGTGAGCGTTGTGTATTTTTCTTTGCGTTTTGCGTGAAAATATTTCAAAATCATTTTAATAAAAATTAGTGCTGAATGTATTCCCATTCAGCACTAATAAAAATCAATTTATTTTTTCTTTGCTACTGGTTTTTTCTTAACGGCTGTTTTGGTAGCCGTTTTCGCTTTGGCAGTAGCTTTAGGAGCAGCTTTCGCTTTGGGTGCCGCTTTTGTCACTGTTTTCGCTTTGGCGCCAAACCTTCCTTTGGTCGGTTCAGGTGTCGCATCAGCAAGCGCTACACATTCAGCTAATGTTAATGTTTTGGGATCCTTGTCTTTCGGAATTTTTACATTTTTCTTTCCCGCAACGATATATGGACCATAACGACCATTTAATACTTTGATGTCGTCGTTTTCAGCAAATTCAAGAATCAGTTTTTCACTTTCAGCTTTTATTTTTGCTTCGATGATTTCTATCGCACGTTCATCATTTACCGTCATCGGATCATCTCCTTTTGGTAAAGAATAGAATTTGCTGTCAAATTTAATGTAAGGACCAAATTTTCCGATGGCAGCTACCATTGGTTTTTCGTGGTACAAGCCTATGGTGCGTGGAAGTTTAAACAATTCTAAGGCTTCCTCCAAGGTGATGGTTTCCATCAATTGACCTTTTTTTAAACTTGCATAGATTGGTTTTTCGCCACCTTCTTCTTCAGGTGTTTCTCCCAATTGCACAAATGGCCCAAAACGCCCTAACCTTGTACTAATTCGAAGTCCGGTAACTGGGTGAAACCCTAAATCTCTGCCAGTTTGAAGATTAGCCCTGTCAACGTTTTCTTCGGTATCGGTTACTTGTTTATGAAAATCTTGGTAAAAATTATCAATCATTTTAGCCCATTGGGTTTTCCCATGCGCGATATCATCAAATTCTTTTTCAATATTGGCCGTAAATGAAAAGTCAACCACGTTTGGGAAACGGTCAACTAAAAAGTCACTTACAATTAAAGCAATATCTGTTGGGAATAATTTGCTTTTTTCTGCACCATAATTTTCAGATTCTGTTTTAGCCGAAATTTTACCGCCTTCTAAAACAATACTGTTTACCGCACGAGATTTGCCATCTCTGTTTTCTTTGATAACGTAGTCACGTTTTTGTATCGTAGAAATGGTTGGTGCGTAAGTAGAAGGTCGGCCAATGCCCATTTCTTCTAGTTTTTTTACCAAACCGGCTTCATTGTACCTGGCAGAAGGTCTGCTAAATACTTGTTTTCCGTTAATTTTATTTAATTGAAGTACTTGACCTACTGCAATAGGAGGTAAGGCACTTTTGTTTTCATCTTCGCTTTCATCTTCGTCGTCATCCACCGCATCGACGTAGGCTTTTAAGAATCCTTCAAATTTTACCACTTCACCAGTGGCAATAAAGCTTTCTGAGGTGGTCGAAATTCCGATGGTCGCTGTTGTTTTTTCAATCAAAGCGTCAGCCATTTGG
>JBIKPL010000394.1:0-3249 GCA_044357485.1 Cytophagales bacterium | reverse complement strand
GTTCGTAAATTATCAATTATTTCATTTATCAATTCTTTACTTCTGCATTGCCAATCTGAAAATCTTGATATGTGAATCAACATTGTATTATGAGGGTGAAATAACTTTGATTGAATAAGTTCTGATCTTCTTGATTGTCTTATTGCAATAGAAATAATGAAACATTTTATTGCTTCATCTAAAGATTTAGGGATTGCACTAGGGTAATTATCGTATTTTGTTGTTGCTCTAGTTACTGCACGATAATCTTGATAATTACCAAAACGGGTTCTAGCATTTTGGTCATTATCAAATTCTGTTTTATTATTATATTTTTTTACCCCAATAAGACTGCCATCCGAAAGTTCTTCTACTCTTTCAGGAAAATATTCAATATAGTCGTTTATTGGTGCTGCCAGTAAAGGATCAATTTTTTTTATATCTTCAATCCTAGTTTCAAAGAAATTTTTTGGTCCAATATAATTTGATGGTGGGATTAATAATTCAATAAAATCATCGGGAAATAAATTACCTTCAAGATCAAATTCTAATTCACTATTATTTTTTGAGTCTCTAACTTTCCATTTAGTCTCAGGTTTTTTATTCCAATCTTGAAGAATATTAGCAAAAGGTGTAGCTGTATAACCGATATAAGTTTTTCGATTGAACAATGCTAATAATGCTCTGATATGTCCATTTATTTTATTAGCATATTCGGCTCCTTTATGTCCGAGGTTATTTATAGATGCATTATCTGCTTCATCATCTATAATTAAAAAAGGAATATCATGCTTATCTGTATTCTTTCCTAAATATTCGTTTAACCATAAAAGTAAATTTTGTAAAACGCTTGTGTTTTTTTTGCAAATAAGTATGTTGATTTGGTTTAAACTAAATTCAGATTCTTTTAAATTTCTATCAAAATCTTTATTTCTTGAAGTAGGAATTACTATTTGCTTAACATCATCAAATTTACCAAGAGGACCAAATGAATTTTCTTCACCAACACCTATAAAAGATCCTTGTGTAATCATTTTTCCTTCAACTTCTTTTTCAGTTCTAATTTGAGTTTGTCTTCTCAAATCTTCCATTATTCCTGATAAAACTATAATAAGCTTATAACCTACATCAATAGAACTATTAACTACTGCATTAAAATTTGAAGTTTTTCCTGATTGAACACTTCCCACAACTAAACCTTTTACAAAGAAGTTATTGGTATTTTTCGGGTCTCCAATTTTTTTTATTATTTCTAAACTTGACCGATCAGTTTCAATTATCATTGACTTAGATCGGCCTAATTTTTTCTCTAAATATATTAAATATCTACCTCTGTATGTTTTAGCTATTGTTTCATCATTTAGCCACCCAATTTCATTCATTCTTCCTTCATCTAACCAAGAATCAATATATTCATTTTGAATTGAAAGACTAGGATTCATTATGGTTCTGTAATTATATCTTACATCACGTAATGCAATGGTATATTTTTCATAAAAGTCATTATCCGATAAATTATATGTTCTTCCTCCAAATACCATCGGAAATATTATTCTTAAAGACTCTTTACATTTATTTTTTAAATCTTCTCCTTCAAAAAAATCTCTATCTACGAAACCATTAGTTTCAAAAAACACCTTGTAGTTTGAAATAATTAGACTTTTAATTTGTTCTATTATATCATTCATGAAAATTAATTTAATAGGTTTGAGATTTCTTCAGTTAAATTGTCTTTTAAACCTAAATTAGGTAGAATGTCTTTTTTAATTTGTTCTTTAGTTAAACCTAAATTCAATAGTTCTTTAATTGACTTCACAATTTCAACAGTTGAAATACCATCTTTTTCTGTATCGCCAGTAATTTGAATATTATCTACTTGCCTAACTTTATTTATTAAATTAGAACTCATTTTAAGAATGAAATTAAGTTCTGCTTTTTGATTTGAATTTAATGATGATTTTAATGATTTTAATAATGGAAACTCATCATTAATTCTAAGTAATACACCTTTATTAGTTGCAGTTTTATAAAACAATTCGCTACTATATTCAGTTGGGCGTTGTTTAAATGATTTTAAACCATGATTAAAATATTCTTTTTGGGCTTCAGTTTTTAAATCTACAATAGCTCTTAAGAATGCGTTTTTTAAATCATGTGGAATATTTATTTGTGATTTTGCAACATTTAGATGAAACAAATGATCTACTTTATTTCCAATATCAATCTTAAGTCTTCCTAATTGAAGTCTTGGCATTTTTTTAATTAATCCATTCCATCCACCAAATAAAATTAATCTGTCAGCTCTATAAATATACAAGCCTTCCATATCCATAAGACTTTTGTTTTTGGGTGTCCAAGTATTTGAATCATCTTTTATGCTAGTATTTGGTAAAACAAAACCTTGAATTTTAACAAAGTCGTTTCCAAATTCTTTTTGTAATGGTTCCAACGCTCTTAGATTAGAATTTTCAGCAGGAAAAGGATTGAAAGGATTTACTATAGTATTATTGATTCTGATTTGTAAGCGATTATTTTGTCTTTCCATAAATTTGTGGAAAACAATTGACAAATATTCGCTAGTTGTATTTGTGATTTCTTCTTTTAAAGCATCTTGCTTATTTTTTTCGTTTACGTAATTTTCAAATTTGTATAAACCTTTCCAAACAACAATAGTATTTGGAATAAATTCACTTGAATTATTTAAGTGTTCTTTTGAAATAGAAGTATATTGTTCAATAATATTACTAATCTCTTCTTCTGAATTAAGTATCATTTCCCATTTCCCAGAATTTTTAAGATGATTTACATCCCAAGTAAGACCAAAAAATTTATCATTTCCTTTTTTCCTTGACAATACAGTAAATATTCTTGTTTGTGAAAACGAAGCTGTTTTTAAACCTAAACCAAATCTTCCTAAATCACGTATATCTCTTGTGTCCTCTGGTGATTTACTAGGAAATTGCATGTTCATTTTTAAAGATGCTTCATCCATTCCATCACCATTATCAGCAATAAACAAAATAAAAGGTTCAGCATCTACCTTAGTTAAAACTTCTATTCGAGTAGCATTTGCTGTTATGGAATTATCCATTAAATCTGCTAATGCGGTTTCTAAACTATATCCTTGTTCTGCAATAGATTTTATTAAAAACTCAGGATTTGGATTAGCTAATTCATAAGTTTCAATCATAGCATTTCTTTTATTTTATTAGCAATTCCTTCAGCCATTAGAACAGGTACAGCATTTCCAATTTGCTTAAAAGCTGTTGT
>JBIKPL010000098.1:0-8942 GCA_044357485.1 Cytophagales bacterium | reverse complement strand
TGTGTTAAACAACAATATCAACAACGCCAGTTTTGGCATTAGTTTAAAAGAAAATTCAGGCACCGCAAGCCAATACAGACATTATATGTTAGCCGCAGGTTTTGTAAGTCATATTTCATCGGCATGGATTATTAAGCCTTCCACTTTAATTAAGGCAGTAAGCGGCGCACCATTGCAGTTTGACATCAATGCCAATTTTTGGTATTATGATTTCATTGGCTTTGGGGTTTCGTACCGAACCACAGACGCACTTGTAGGCATGGTAGAAATGCAACTCAATCCTGAGTTAAGAATTGGATATGCCTATGATTATTCCACCAATGGATTAAATAGTTTTAATTATGGTTCTCATGAAATTATGCTCCGTTATGAATTAGGTGCTAGAAAATCAAAAATGTTAACCCCAAGATACTTCTAAGAACAGCTACGAATGAAAAATACCCAATCTTTACTCATTGCATTACTATTTACATTATTGGCCAATGTTTTACCAGCACAAAGTTTATTATTAAAAAGTGCTAAAAAATCATTCAACCATTTTCATTATGTACGAGCGATGGATTTGTATGAAAAAGCAATCATCGCTGACAGCGCCAACATTGAAGCCTTAACCAATTTATCTCATTGTTATGATAAATTAGCAGACACGAGAAATCAAAACAGGATTTTGAGTAGGTTGTATACCTTAAAAGCATTATCGCCTGAACTGATGCAAAAATATGCTTTTGTATTGGCTGAAAATGGCGATTACGAAAAATCATTGTCCATTTTTGCCAGTTTAAAAGATCCTAAATCAGTGGCATTTACGACAGCCTATCAACGCATGAGATCGTTTTATTGCGATTCGTCTAATTATAAAATTTATGATTTAAAAGACCTCAACAGTGCGCAGTCGGACTTTAGCCCGACACAATTTGGAAAAGGATTTGTGTTTGTTTCGGCCCGAGCCCATCACCATTCCCATAACAAAGCTTTTGCATGGAACAACTCGCCTTTTTTAAATTTATACTACGTAGATACATTAAAACTAGGCAAAGCAAGCTATCAAACCATGATCAAAGAAGATTATGTATCTGAAAATCATTTGGTATTGGCCAGCACAGAACACGACCAATTTCATTCGGACGTAACTGAATTTAATCCGAATGATACCCGAACCCATGGTAACCATACCCCAAAGAATTATAATTTGGCCTTCCAAAATGCCTCTATCAAATCATTTGGAAAACAATTAAACAGCAAGTTTCATGAAGGCCCAGTGGCTTTTAGTGCCGATTACAAAACCATTTATTTCACCAGAAGCAATTACCACGAAGGAAAATACAGAAAAAGTGCAGACGGCATTAATAAACTTAAAATATACACCGCAACGATAACACAAGATTCTATCTGGGACAATATCACCGCACTTAATTTCAACAGTGATGACTATTCTTGTGGTTCCCCTTCGGTAAGTAAAAACAACAAAGTATTGTTTTTTGTATCAGATCAACCCGGTGGTTTTGGGGGCAAAGACATTTATTATTGCCAAAGGGAACAGGATTCATGGAGCAAACCTGTAAATATGGGAAGCCGTATCAATACCCCAGACGACGAAATGTTTCCTCATATAGGCACAGACAGCATCTTGTATTTTTCTTCAGATGGTCTCCCTGGCTTAGGTGGTTTGGATGTTTTTCAAGTGGACTTAAACAATGAGGCCGCAAAAGTGACCAATATGGGTTTTCCCTTAAATTCTAATAAAGACGATTTTGGCATCATGTTGTATCCTGACAATGCCAGTGGCTATTTTAGTTCGAACAGAAAAAAACAAACCCACGATGATGATATCTATTTCTTCAAAAGAGATTTTAAATTGCGCTTAAAAGGGAAAATAACAGACAAAAACACCAAAAAGAAAATTGCCTACGCCTATATTTTCATCAAAGATGCCAAAGGACAAATCATTGACAGTGTACAATCAGATAAAAACGGCTTTTATAACTCCGATGCCATAAGTACTAATCATGAGTATAAATTATGGGTAAAACGTCCAGGATTTTATGCGGATAGTATTGCCTTTAATACGAAAAAAAATGTAGCCAATGATTCGGTAATCAAAGACTTTGCCCTGAACAGGAGTAATTTAAAAGTAGAAGGTTATGTCATTACCTCCGACACCAAACAACCCTTGACCAATATCCCAGTAGAACTGTATGACGATTGCAGCAAGCAAACCGTAAAAGTAATGACCGATGCCAAAGGGTTTTATTCTTTAGCTTTAAAACCCAATTGCTGTTATGTCATCAGCACCGTATTGCCCAACTGTGGTGATTTAACGACCAAAGCAGATGCAACCCAAATCCACAAAGATGTGTACCGATTAGATTTATCGGTGTTGTGTAAAGGTGATATCATCAAAATTGACAACATTTATTACGACTTAGACAAATGGGAAATCAGACCAGATGCGGCCAAAGAATTGGATAAATTACTGGCATTGTTCAAGATGTATCCCGAATTAAAAATAGAACTACGTTCGCATACCGATTGTAGAAGTTCGGCCAAATCAAACCAAATTTTATCGGACAAAAGAGCCAAAAGAGCGGCAGAATATTTGGTATCGAAAGGGGTGAAACGCGCACAGATTATTGGCAAAGGCTATGGCGAAAAATTATTGGTCAACAACTGTAGTTGCGAAGATAACAACATTAGCAAACCTTGCTCGGAAGAAGAGCACCAATTGAACAGAAGAACTGAAATTGTGATTTTAGGGGTTGGAACCTTCTCTGAAGAAAAACACCGCTTAAAAGTTCATGCTATGTGTCATGAATAAGGGTATAGGTATGGTTTACTTAGGAGCTGCTGAAAAATAGTTTATTTGTTGATTTTTAGAGATTTAAGCTATTGTTTTAGCCGTTTAAATGCAAGGGTATTTGATTTTATTTCATTGAAGTAGTGCTCTAGTTTGATTTAAATAGCATAGCTAAGCTATCCATTTCGTAGGGCGTTCCCTTCGGTCGCGTGATCGGCACTCGCTATTTTTCTTGTGGTCAAATTATAGCGTATTAAAAGATTAGCTCAACCCACAAGAAAAATGAGCTCATACAAAGCCTCTCCCGCTAACGCAAAGAGAATTAGCCATCTATTTCAATTAAATGGAGTGGCCATTTTAGCATAAAAATGATAAGTATATTTACTAAAAATGATATACCAATGATGTGAATTGCGTTTTTCAGCAGACCCTACTTAAACAACCATGCCTATACGTTTACTTGTACACTAATGCTTCAACACCTCTTCCACCGCCCTTACTTCTACCAATAAGGGATCAGCATCGATGATAGACGTTAAGACTACATTCGTTAACTCATTCACCAAAATAGGGTCATATTTGGCACGCACTTTCACATAATTTTCAGTAAAACCATGCATCATGCCCTGGTCACCAATTTCTTCTTCAAACAACACCGTAGCGGTATTGCCTAAATTTTCTTCATAAAAAGCACGACGTTTCTTTTCAGACAAAATCCTTAACATGGTCGTGCGACGTTGGCGTTCGGCCAAAGGCACCACGCCCTCTAAATGAATGGCCGCCGTATTGTCGCGCTCAGAATAGGTAAACACATGCAAGTACGAAATAGTCAATGCATTCAAAAATTGATAGGTTTCTAAAAAATCTTCTTCCGTTTCCCCAGGAAAACCCGTAATGACATCTACGCCCACACAACATTGAGGCATTAAATGTTTAATTTGACTGATGCGTTCCACGTACAATTCACGTTGGTAGCGACGTCGCATTAATTTCAATATTTTATTACTTCCCGATTGTAAAGGAATATGAAAATGAGGCACAAACTTATTGGAGGTCGACACAAAGGTAATGACTTCATCGGTCAACAAATTGGGTTCGATTGACGAAATCCTAAACCTTTCGATGCCACTCACCACATCCAAGGCTTTTAGCAAATCAAGGAAGCGTTCTTTTCTTTCGCCATTTTGTAAGCCAAAGTCACCGATATTTACGCCCGTAAGCACCACCTCTTTGGTATCTGTTAAACCAATTTCTTGGGCTGTTTTTACAATATTGGCAATGGTATCGCTTCTACTCTCGCCACGCGCCAAAGGTATGGTACAAAAAGTACAACTATAATTACACCCATCTTGTACTTTTAAAAAAGTACGGGTACGGTCGTTGATGGCATAAGACGTATTGAAGGTAGTGGCTTTGTTGATGTCTTGGGCAAATACCTGTGGCGTATCTGTTTTGGTAAAACCATCTAAAATATCCAACAGCCTAAATTTTTCGGAAGCGCCTAACACGGCATCTACGCCTTTAATTTCTGCTATTTCTTGTGGTTTCAATTGGGCATAACAACCCACAATGGTAATAAATGAATGGGGTGAAATTTTCTTCGCTTCTTTAACTACTTTTTTGCATTTCTTATCTGCATTCTCCGTCACTGAGCAAGTATTGATTACGAAAATATCAGGACGATCATTAAATTCCACTTTTTGATATCCCCTATCTTCAAATAACCTAGCGATGGTAGAAGTTTCAGAAAAGTTTAATTTACATCCTAAAGTATAAAAGGCGACTTTTTTCATCATATTTCAATAAAGTTCAGCAAGCATAAGCTGAAGGCTACAAATTTACAATCATTTATTTAGATAATCTTGAAATAAGGCTTGTAAATATGCTTTACCTGCAGACAAATCCTCTGGATGAGCAATGGCTTCTTCCGTAATTAAAGCCCGGTTGCCAATATTGTCATAATAGATGGTAGCATTAGGCGTAAGGTAGCCAAAGCCATTGTTGAAACTATAATAGGCAAATGGTGTTCTGGAAGAATTAAACAAGTCATTGCTAAACCTATATTGGGTTGTGGAGAGGTTTAATTGTTTCAATAAACTTGCGGCTAAATCGGTTTGGGAACAAATAGCGGCAATGGTTGTATCTTTGACAGTCAAAGCCCCACCTAGCCAAAGCATCGGAATATGAAATTTTTCTTTGTCGTGATTGGGACTATCTCCAGGCATACGGTGTCCATGATCGGCGGTGATGACGACCAAGGTATTTTTCCACCAAGCAGTTTTTTTCGCTTTGGCAATAAACTCCCCGATACTTTTATCGGTATACCAAGCCGCATTTTTAAACAACGTTTCCGTATCGGTTCCTTTAAAACGTGGAGCCACAGGAATTTCAAAGGGTTCATGGTTACTTAGGGTAAAGATGGTATTGAAAAAAGGTGCTTTGGTGGTTTGTAAATCAGACAATAGTTTGTTTAAAACAATGTGGTCGTGCACGCCCCATTTTGAGTTATAAAACTTTGCCTCAAAATCGGATTTCGACACCGTGTGTTGAAATCCGCCACCTAACACATAGGATTTTAAATTAGCGAATTCCATTTCACCGCCATAATAGTACGAGGTAGCATAGCCCGCTTGCAGTAAATCTTTCCCTAAGTTTGGCAACAGGGCCGATTTATGGTTGTCGAAAATAATACTCGTGGTAGGTTGAGAAGGATAGGCACTTAAAATGGCGGTCATTCCTTTATCGCTACGATCGCCCGAAGCATAGCAATTGCTAAAGAAAATGCCTTCTTTGCTCAGGGCGTCAAAATGGGGCGTCACCTCTTTTAAACCGCCTTGAACGCTGATAAATTTAGAAGAAAAGCTTTCTACAATAATCAGTAAAATATTAGGCTTGGGAGTATTCAACACCCGATAATGTTTGGTCGTATCGGTGGCATACAGTTGTGCCATCAAGGCATTCGCTTCTGCTTCTGGTAAGCGTACAAATGGATTAACGGTTTGGTAATTTTTTTCCGTAATGGCATAACAGATATTCCAACAAGGATTCACCGCTGCATTGTTGGCAAAATAATCGCTTGTAAAATACACCGCACTGGCGTTGATGGGAATTTGTTGTAATCCGCCCCTGGCGGGGATAATAAGGGCAACTGTTAACAACAGAATGATACCCGCTTGCAGGTATGATTTGGCAATGCGTGCTTCAATTTGCGGCATCAACACGGCATTAAACAAATACCTAAAACCGACATAAGAGCCAAGCCACAATATTGTTAACATCACCAAAGGCGAGGACCATACCGAAGCAATCATTTCTGTTGGCGCTGAGAGGTATTTAAAAGCAGTACCATCGATTCTGAATCCCCATGCTTTATACAATTCCATGTCTGCAATAATCACAAAGCTGGTCACGACCAATACCATCGCATTGTACCATTTGAGAACCTTCAGGGTATGGTTCTTGGCGATGACACTCCCCAACACAAACAGCAATCCGGGTATAATAGTTAGGTAACTGGCAAACGACAAGTCTAATTTTAGGCCATTCAAAAACACGCCCCAAAAGGTAGAAAATGACAATTTCCATGTTTTATCAAAATGATAAAACATAAATATTAACTTATTCACCACAAAATAGCCTATCCAAAAAGCCCAATAATATAAAAAAGCAATGATATTTTTCAATAGCTTATAATTAGATCCAAGGGTAAAGTTAAACAAAAATTCAAATTGAAAAATAAATGTCATTCATACCTTTGGATTAATTTCAAGAAACAAAGGATGAAGGTGATTTAATATGGAACGGTTTGATTGATGTCAAATAAATTTAAGGAGGGCTCATTCCGCCATGGCGAAATAAACTATCGTAAACGCATTTTAATTTGTTTCAAAAAAAAACATACAAACAATTACCTGGCACAACAAATTAAATTGCTCAAAAAATAAGTAAACACCTAACGATCAACACCAAAAATCATCTATTGTATTTTAGGGTTTATTGAAAAAATCGAATGATTTGTACGGCATTTTCGAAATTGCACTTAAATTGTTACGCATTTATTAAACATTTCAAGTATTTGACATTGATTTTAGAAGCGATTTTTATGACGCCACTGAAGGCGATGAAAAGCCATTGTATATTAACCATTTTTTAATAATGGAGTCGATACGATTAATGACATTAAGAATGATGAATAAAACAGGTTTTGAAACCGATTACAACCGTATTTTTTACATTGTTTAGATTTGTCAGATGCCATTTTTGATGAAATAAATTATATTCAAGAAATTTTAGCCAGTTTGAAATATGAGTAATTTGATTAATCATACAGAAAATACAGATTTAATACAGATTTATTGAGCGACATCAGTTTACTGATTGAGCAAAGTAAACAACAGATCTCTACTCAAGCCAATAGTGCTTTTACGCTTTTGTTTTAGCAAATTGGTAAGCGTATTAATGATGAAATATTGCAACATAAACGTGCAGATTATGGCAAACAAATGGTATCGACAGTGTCGGCACAATTGGAACAACGTTACGGCAGTAATTTTGAGGAAAAGAATTTGAGAAGAATGTTGCAATTTTCAGCGCAATTTCCTGATATTTCAATTGTCGTGACACTGTCACGACAATTGAGTTGGAGTCATTTTTTGGTACTCTTACCACTCAAAAATGTTGAAGCAAAAAAATATTATGCCAATTTATCAAGTGTAGCATATTGGAGTGTACGTGACCTTCGTAAACAAATTGCCTCAAAAGCTTTTGAACGTAGCGAAATTGCCAATACACAATTAAGTACATCTCAACCTGAATTATTGAATGTATTTAAGGATCCTTACTTGCTCGATTTCCTACATCTAAAAAATACCTATCTTGAAAATGATTTAGAAAAAGCAATATTACATGATTTAGAAGCATTTATCTTAGAATTGGGTAAGGGCTTCGCTTTTATGGAACGTCAAAAAAGAATGATTATTGATGGAGAGGATTTTTATTTGGACTTGCTATTTTACAATCGAAACCTAAAACGATTGGTTGCCATTGAATTGAAACTAGGCAAATTTGAAGCAGCACACAAAGGACAAATGGAGCTGTATTTAAAATGGCTAGACAGATACGAACGAACAGAAGGAGAAAATGCCCCTATTGGATTGGTGCTTTGTGCAGAAAGCAACAAAGAACAAATAGAACTGCTAGAAATGCACAAAGACGGTATTATGGTAGCGGAGTATTGGACAGAAATGTTGTCTAAAAAAGAGTTACAAATCAAACTTCATCAATTGTTGATTGATGCCAAAGAGCGTATTGCTAGAAAAAGTATTCAATAATGGAAAGTGCAAATAAAACATTTTGAGAAAGATAAGATAAGCGTAAGTTCATAAAACTAGCACAAGCAGTTAAGTAGTGCTTGCTAAAAAACTAAAATCCAATGATTTGTAAGTCATGATTAATACATGTACTTAAAAGATTTGACCACAAGAAAAAACGAGTACCAATCACGCGATCCGCCGCGGCGGAAACGCCCGACGAAATGAATAGCTTATCTATTTAGGGCTTGCTTAAAAACTCGCTTACCTATTAATCTTTACTTTCATTCTAATATTTGTCACTTTTTTCCTTGATGAAAAAAGTAACCAACGAAAATCAAGACTGTATAAAAAATGCTAAAATTTGCGCCATTACGCTGAAACAAAACAAACTCGCCCCCAAATTTGGTTAAAACACAAAATGATCGTGTGGCTCAAACAGTGTTTTGTTTTTAACCGCTTCATGGAGCAAATTTCTTAACGCATTTTTTATAAGGTCGAATGCAAGACAATTAAAAGATTGCGCATAATTTGCTTGCATTTTACAGTCTGTTTTTAATTATAATTTACTGATATTTAAAATATTAATGGTTTTTCAGTAGGCCCTATTTATCTCTGCTATTTAAATCAAACTAGGGGGTATTGTTGATTTTTTTAAAGGATAAAATTCAATGAAGAAAATGTAAGTAATGCACATAAAAAAGCCTCTTACATTTAAAATATAAGAGGCTTTTGTTTTTTATCCGAATAAGCATTTACTGCATCATTTTTTCACTCGTTCCATCAGCATACCTGATAATCACCAAACCTTGGTAAGTATGGTTTACCGCTTGGCCTTG
>JBIKPL010000097.1:0-8951 GCA_044357485.1 Cytophagales bacterium | reverse complement strand
TGGTTACTTCAGAACAAGTGCCCAAACTAGCAGAAAACACGGAGACAGAAGCACCAAAGAAACCAGCATTTAAACCCATCATGAAAAAGGCGGTGGTTACGACAGAAGAAGCGCCCAAACTAGCAGAAGACACGGAGACAGAAGTACCAAAGAAACCAGCATTTAAACCCATCATGAAAAAGGCGGTGGTTACGACAGAAGAAGTACCCAAACCAGAAGAAGACACGGCGACAGAAGCACCAAAGAAACCAGCATTTAAACCCATCATGAAAAAGGTGGTAGTTACTTCCACACTGCACAATATTTCAGACAATCAAACAGAAGCATAATACCATTCATTTAAGCACTTCAATATTATCAGCATTTAATCATTTATTAAATTGACTACGCCTACTTCCAATACACCTAAGAAACTTTCGGTTGTAATTATTACCTTCAACGAAGAAAAAAACATTCGTCGTTGCATAGAATCAGTACTGGAAGTTGCAGATGACATTGTGGTCGTAGATTCATTTTCAACTGATCAAACCGAAGCAATTTGTTTATCCCTTGGAGCACGCTTTATCACGCATCCATTTGAAGGCCATATAGAACAAAAAAACTGGGCAGCTTCTCAAGCTTTATTCCCTCATATCTTATCATTAGATGCCGATGAAGCCCTAGATGAACAACTGAAAACCTCTATTTTAGCCATCAAACAACATTGGCAATACGATGGCTATTACATGAATCGGCTCACCAATTATTGTGGCAAATGGATTAAACATTGTGGTTGGTATCCCGACAAAAAACTTAGACTTTGGGATTCAAGAAAAGGTGCCTGGGGAGGTGTAAATCCACACGACAAATATGAAATGTTTGCGGGGGACAAAACAACCCATTTTATCAAAGGCGACATTTTACATTATAGTTATTATACCATTGAAGAGCACTATAAACAAGTCAATTACTTCACCGATATATTAGCCAAGTCACAATTTAAAATAGGCAAGAAAGCACCTTTCTACAAATTGTATTTTAGTCCTATTTTTGGATTTATTCGAAACTACTTTATACGTTTGGGTATTTTAGATGGCCTTGCAGGATTAACCATTTGCAGAATTTCAGCTTATGCCACATTTTTGAAATACCAAAAATTAAAAAAACATATCAAAAAAGAAAAAAACAACCAACAGTTTCAGCGAATCATCGTCAGCAGAACCGATGCGATAGGCGATGTTATTTTAACGCTTCCCATTTGTGGTATCATTAAAAAATATTACCCCAATGCCCATATTATATTTATTGGCAGAACTTACACCAAAAACATCATCGAACATTGTGCTCATGTAGATGAATTTATCAATGCCGACATCCTTTTACAATTAGAAAAAAATGCTGCGGTTACCCTATTAAAAAAATACCAAGCAGACACCATTATACATGTGTACCCTAAAAGTAAAATTGCCACGCTCGCAAAATTGGCGGACATCCCAATCAGAATTGGCACCTCTAAAAGAACATTTCATTTATTCAATATCAACCATTTTGTTTACCTCAGTCGTAAGAATTCATCCTTACACGAATCCCAATTAAACTGCAAACTATTGCAACCTTTAGGGATTGACATTGAACCAAGTTTAGCAGAATTGGCCACCTTTACGGGCTTTAACAAGGAGATATTAAAAAACTCTTTTCCAATTGATTATACTAAAAAAAATATTATCCTACACCCCAAATCCAATGCCAGTGCTAGAGAGTGGCATTTGAGTAATTTTAAAACCCTTATAGCGCTTTTACCGAAAGATAAGTTTACTTTTTATATCAGTGGTACGGCTAAAGAACAAGAATTTTTGGCCGATTGGATCAAGACTTTACCCGACAATGCTATAGACATTACAGGCAAATTTACGTTGAACGAATTTATCAGTTTTATTGCCGAAGCAGATTACTTGGTAGCCGCAAGCACAGGACCTTTACACATCGCTGCTGCTTTAGGAATTGGTGCTATTGGCATATACCCCCCATTGCGCCCAATTCATCCTGGACGATGGCAACCCATAGGCACCAAAGCAACATTTTTAGTCGCCCAAAAAGATTGCAATGCCTGTGTGAAAAAACCTAAAAACTGCGCGTGCATGAATTTGGTTACGCCTCAAGCCATCGCTCAATTGATTCATCCCTTAGCCTAAAATATTATTTGTAGCGGGCAATGAAATTTATTATCAAAGCTTTGCATTAAAATGCTCAAATTAATTCTAAAAACAGTTTCAAAAAACTTGCAATTATGGTGTAAAAAAATGTATTTTTACCAAGTTGTATAATTAGAATTATGAGCGAAATAACTGAAGAAGTTAATAAAGATTATTCGGCCGATAGTATTCAGGTATTAGAAGGTTTAGAAGCAGTACGTAAAAGACCAGCCATGTACATCGGTGACATTGGCGTAAGAGGTTTGCATCATTTAATTTGGGAGGTAGTTGATAACTCTGTAGATGAAGCCCTTGCGGGTCATTGTAATGAAATTAATGTAGAAATACATACTGATAATTCAATAAGGGTTTCTGATAATGGTCGTGGTATTCCCACCGGAATTCACACCAAAGAAAACAGATCAGCCCTTGAAGTTGTAATGACTGTTTTGCATGCTGGTGGTAAATTTGACAAAGACTCTTACAAAGTTTCAGGAGGTTTACACGGTGTGGGGGTTTCTTGTGTGAATGCCCTTTCTTCTATGCTGTTGGTTACGGTAAACCGTGATGGAAAAATATTCGAACAAGAATATTCTAAAGGTGCTCCTCAATACCCAGTGAGAGAAATAGGAAAAACAGAAGCGCATGGAACAACGGTGCATTTCAAACCTGATGACACCATTTTTACTGAAACGGTTTTCCGTTTCGAAACTGTTTGTGGTCGCTTAAGAGAGCTTTCGTATTTAAATAAAGGCTTAAGAATAAACCTTACCGATTTAAGAGAAAAAGATACAGAAGGCAATTTTCTTTTTGTTTCTTTCTTTTCTGAAGGAGGATTAGCTGAATTTGTGGAATACCTTGACTCAACCAGAGAAAATTTAATCCCTACCCCAATTCACATGATCAGTGACAAAGGGCCAATTCCGGTAGAAGTGGCCATGTTGTACAATACGTCTTATAGTGAAAATGTTTTTTCTTATGTAAACAACATCAATACTTTAGAAGGCGGAACCCATGTGGCTGGTTTCAGAAGAGCATTAACACGTACCCTGAAAGCGTATGCTGACAAATCGGGTATGCTTGATAAATTAAAACTTGAAGTAACAGGCGATGACTTTAGAGAAGGTTTAACGGCCGTTATTTCTATCAAAGTTCAAGAACCTCAGTTCGAAGGACAAACCAAAACAAAATTGGGTAACACCGAAGCCATGGGTGCCGTGGATGTTTTGGTAGGTGAAATGCTAAATAATTTCTTGGAAGAAAACCCAAGAGAAGCCAAACAAATTGTTTCTAAAGTTGTACTTGCCGCTCAAGCGCGTCATGCAGCAAAAAGAGCAAGAGAAATGGTGCAGCGTAAAAATGTTCTTTCAGGAACAGGCTTACCCGGTAAACTTGCCGATTGCTCAGACAATGACCCTGTAAATTGTGAATTATACCTTGTCGAAGGGGATTCGGCTGGGGGTTCGGCCAAACAAGGTCGTAACCGTGCTTTCCAAGCAATTTTACCTTTGAGAGGTAAAATCTTAAACGTTGAAAAAGCGCAAGAACACCGAATTTACGACAACGAAGAGATCAAAAATATGATTACTGCTTTAGGGGTAAGTTTCGGTACACCTGAAGACGAAAAAGGATTAAACATGACCAAGCTACGTTACCATAAAGTTGTCATCATGACCGATGCTGACATTGACGGTAGCCACATTCGTACCTTGATCTTAACCTTCTTCTTCCGCTATATGCGCGCTTTAATTGAGCAAGGCTATTTATACATTGCTCAACCACCTTTATACTTGGTTAAAAAAGGCAAGGAAGAACGCTACTGTTGGTCTGAAGCCGATCGTGAAAGAGCGGTGAAAGAGCTGGCCAAAGAAGGAAGAGAAGATTCTGTTGGAATACAACGTTATAAAGGTCTTGGGGAGATGAATCCAGAACAACTTTGGAGCACGACCATGGACCCTGAACGTAGAAGTTTAAAGTTGGTGACAATTGATTCAGCCGCTTCTGCCGACCATTTATTCTCCATGTTGATGGGCGATGAAGTTGCCCCTCGTAGAGAGTTTATTGAGCAAAATGCCAAATACGCTAGATTAGATATTTAACAATTATAAAAACGCCACTTCAAATGAAGTGGCGTTTTTTGATTTATTCAAATAGCATAATCATTTTACTTTTAGTTTAATTACCATTGAAAACCTAAACACCAGCCTCTTACACCTAAAATTATGATGATTAATTTACCCAATATCACCAACATTTTTAAAAGTAAAGCCAATAGCTTAATTCTAAGTTCACGCTATATCAGCAGGGATTTGAGTTGGTTAAAATTTAATGAAAGGGTGGTTGATCAAGCTAAAAAAGAAGACCGTTCATTGTTTGAACGTTTGAAATTTATGGCAATTGCTTTTTCAAATTTGGATGAATTTTTAATGATTCGTGTAGGAAGTTTATACAACTATATCGATTTTCAAAAAGAACGCGTTGACTATTCTGGATTAAAATCACACGCTTTTAAATCAAAAATATACCATGAAATCCAAGATTTCATGAAAGAGTATTACCACTATTTTAACCATGCTTTGCTTCCATTATTTCCCTCTAATGGTTTTAATATTGTAAAAATAAAAGATTTAACGGACGAAGACCGCGCTAAAGTAGCCAAATACTTTAACAAAACGGTTTTCCCAATGCTCACCCCAATGTTGGTAGACCATTACCACACCTTCCCTATTTTGGCCAACAAAGTACTTACTTTTGGCGTGGTGACCAAAGCGGAACACGAACGTGAAAAATTCAAACTTTCCTTTGTTCAAATCCCACAAAACCTTCCACGTTTTTATCAAATTGACAGGGGGGAACGAATTGATTTTTTACCTATTGAAGAAATAGTACGATGGCAAATACACAATTTATATAGAAACATTGAATTACTTGATATTTGCTTATTTAGGGTGTTGCGAAATGGTGATTTCTTGATGAGCGACACTACCGACGATGCCGATGCTTATATCATTGATGAACTAAAGAAAAAACTCAATACTAGAAAAACTGGCCGTGTTGTACGTATTGATATTGAAACGGGTGCTCCTCGTTGGTTAACCGATATTTTATTAGACAAACTTGATATTCAAGAAGATTCTATTTTTAATATAGACACCTTGCTTGACCTTACCGGACTTTGGGAAATCATAAAACACGATGAGTTTTCAGATAAAATCCCAACTTTACCGGCCCCGGTTCCTCCTTTAAGTTTGAAAAAAACTGACAAAGAAGATCTTTTTGAATACCTTAAACATGATGATTTATTAATTCATCACCCCTACAACAGTATGGAACCGGTGATTGAATTACTTGAACAAGCATCAATTGACCCAAATGTGTTGGCGATTAAAATCACCATTTACCGTTTGGCCAAAGCGTCAAGAATCACGGCAGCTTTACACAAAGCGGCAGAAAATGGCAAACACGTTTCTGTACTTTTTGAAGTAAAAGCACGATTTGATGAAGAAAACAATATATTTCAAGCCGAGCGTTTACAAAAAGCAGGCTGCTATGTTATATATGGCTTGGGCAGCATTAAAACCCATACCAAATTATGCCTTATTGTTAGAAAAGAACAAGACGAAAGCATTACCCGGTACGTACATATTTCTAGTGGCAATTACAATGAAGCTACTTCTAAACTGTATACCGATATCAGTTTATTAACGACCAATGAAACGTATGCCAATGACGTATCTGAATTCTTCAATGTTATTACAGGTCACTCACAACCAGCCAAATACGACTATTTAATTACAGCACCTCGTGACATGCGTAGACAATTGATTCAAATGTTGCGCATTGAAGCCGAAAACGCTAAAAAAGGTTTACCATCAGGAGTAGTGATTAAAATAAATTCACTGCAAGACAAAGAATTTATCGACGAATTGTATGCAACTTCTGATGCAGGCGTTCCCATTAAATTAATTGTGAGAGGTATCTGTTGTTTACGTCCTCATAGAGAAAATTTAAGTGAAAACATTGAAGTTAAATCTATTGTAGGCGACTTTTTAGAGCACTCAAGGGTGTTCTATTTCCATAACAATGGTGATCCTAAAATGTATTCTGGAAGTTCTGATGCCATGGGAAGAAGTTTCGACAGAAGAGTAGAATCCTTGTTTCTAATTGCAGATAAAGAATTGAAAAAAGAGGTAATCAACATGCTTATTTTCAATTTGAAAGACACTAGAAATTCTTATTGGATGCAAGAAAATGGTGATTATAGCAAATACAAACTTAAAGAAGGTGAAGTCGAATTTGATTTACATAAAGCCTTCTTTAATGTTAAAAAGTCTGATTTAATCGCAGAAACGTTATTTTAGGTATTAGGTACAAGGTACAGAGTACAGAGTACAAAGTACAGAGTACAGGGTACAGAGAAATATACTTACTAATCATATTAGCAAGAACTGAAAACTCTAAACTGAGAGCTCTAAACTCTAAACTGAAAACTCTAAACGGAAAACCCTAAACTAAAAAAAGATTTGTTAAAGAAATATTTTCAATGGTTTGTACTAATCGTTTCCATTAGTCTCATTTCAGGTACAGCCTCTGCCCTATTTTTAGTGGCGTTGGAATGGGTAGGGATATATAGAACCCAGCATCTATCTATCGTTTTAATGCTTCCATTCATGGGAATAGCCATTGGTTTAGGATACCAATATTGGGGTAAACAAATTTCAGCAGGCAATAACCTTGTCATTGAAGAAATACAAGCGCCAAGCAACTATATTTCATGGTTAATGGCTCCCCTTATTTATTTGAGTACCTTGATGACCCATTTGGTTGGTGGTTCTGCAGGAAGAGAAGGAACGGCGATACAAATGAGCGCCTCGCTTAACGACCAATTGTCTCGTTTGTTCCACTTAGATTCCCTGCATCGTAAAACCCTTCTGTTGGCAAGTGTAGCGGCAGGTTTTGCCTCGGTGTTTGGCACCCCCTTGGCCGGTTGTGTTTTCGCCCTCGAATTTGCATGGATTGGAAGCATCAGTTATGGCACGGTTTTACCCATCTTGCTGGTTTCTTTTGGGGCAGATTTGGTGACTCAAAACATTTGGCATGTAGACCATACCTCCTATTTCGTGTATGATATTCCGACTTTATCTATCCTTAACATTGGTTTAACTTTAGTTGCAGGCACATTAATGGGGATCACGGCATTGTCGTATACCAAATTAAGCCACTGGATCAATACCAAATCCAAAACACTTATAACCAATGATTTATTACGAATATTCATTGGCGGATTTATGTTATTAGGAATGTTTTCAATTTTGCATTTCTTCTTTAAAAATGACCGATACCTAGGATTAGGCATTGAAACTATTCAAAAAGCTTTTGAAGCGCCTGCACCAAGTCACGATTTTATTTTAAAAATTGTACTGACAGCATTCACCCTTGGCATTGGTTTTAAAGGAGGAGAAGTTACGCCCTTATTCTTTATTGGGGCTACATTAGGAAGTGCATTGGCTGTTTTTATTCCATTACCGGTAGCTTTATTGGCTGCCATGGGATTTGTTGCCGTATTTGCAGGTTGCGCCAGAACACCTTTCGCTTGCATCATTATGGGGATAGAATTATTTGGCGCAGCAACTATTCCTTATGTGAGCATTGCTTGTTTTGTGGCTTATTTTATAGCTAAAAATGAAGGTATTTATACCGCTCAAAAATCCAATTATTTTTCTGCTAAATAAATTACACCATCAACAATTACTATGACATATTAGGGATTGACAGGCATGCTACGGTGGAGCAAATTAAAAGAGCCTACCGTAAATTGGCCTTGATTTATCATCCAGATAAAAACCCTGCCAGCGATGCACAAGAAGTTTTCATGATTATAAGTCAAGCCCATGAAACCCTTATTCATCCTACCTCAAGAGCACAGCACGATTTTATCATCGATTACCATCAGGTAGTAGCACTAACCGATGAGATAAATGCCAAAGCGCATTACAGCACCCAACGTCATGATAAAAAATATTACCGAAATACAAGCCATGAACGAATTGTTGAAGCACCCTTAAATCGCTACGAAAAACCTCATTGGACAATGGCAGGACAAGTCATAGCCTATTTCAGCATTGGTTTATTGGTATATATCCTATTGGCTTGTTTGTTTACCAAACCATTGGAAAGTGAATTTGTATCTTTTTCTGATAGAGCAGGAAAAATACATACCAAAGATTTTACCTTTTATGGTTTAGTAACAAGGCCAACAATCGATAAAATAGCCAATTACCAAGGGTATGAAAGTCCTAAATTTGTAGTGTTACATCAATCGAGGATTGCCAATTTTTCTATGACGGCAACATTTAAACCCATAGGGATTACCATATTCACCATTGGTATTTTTATTGTTTTTTTTGGAATATGCGCCTGTATTGTTGGCATCATGACCTTGAAAAATATGGATACAAATTATGATCTTTTCCTAAAATTAACGGCATCCAATATCATACTGATGCTTTTTATTATGGTGATGCTGATTTAAAACAAAAGGCTCTAATGATTTTCTGTGGGTAGAGAAGATATAAGTAGGGGCTGCTGAAAAACAGTTTATTTGTTGATTTTTAGAGATTTAAACTATTGCTTTAACCGTTTAAATGCAAGAATATTTGATTTTATTTCATTAAAGTGGTGCACTAGTTTGATTTAAATAGCATAGATAAGTTATTCATTTCGTAGGGCGTTCCCTTCGGTCGCGTGATCGGCACTCGCTATTTTTCTTGTGGTCAAATC
>JBIKPL010000096.1:0-8969 GCA_044357485.1 Cytophagales bacterium | reverse complement strand
TGTACCTTGTACCTTGTACCTTGTACCTTGTACCTTGTACCTTGTACCTTGTACCTTGTACCTTGTACCTTGTACCTTGTACCTTGTACCTTGTACCTAATACCTATTTATTTTTTCCTTTATTTGTTGGGCAATTGCTTTCATGACCCATAAAATGCCAATAATGCTAATGCCTAGCAATACATAAAAAGAATATTGGGCAATTGACATTGATTTGCCACTTTTAAAAAGCATGATGATATTGTTTACCTCTTTGCCCACAAATATAAAAAGCAATGTTCTTGGTAGCATTCCTAGGGTTCCGATGATAATAAATTTTTGAATATTGCACGCTAAAATCCCAAGTACCCCATTGATCAATGCGAACGGTAAAATAGGAGAGATACGTGTTAAAAAAATAATGGAGTTTTCATAATCATGCAATCCGTTTACAATCAGTTTAAGTTTGGGTTCAACTATTAAGCTTGTTTTTAAAGCAGCTCCTCCAATATTTTTGGCAATCGTATAGCCCAAAAAGGATGCAAAAGTATAACTTAATATTAAGCCGGGAATACAGGCGAATCCCAAAAAATAGCCACTTGTCAAGGCCACAAAGGTGGTTGGGGTAAGTGCCAATGCCATGGTAAAACTGGTGATCAAAAATACCAAGGTCCATTCTTGTAATCCGAAGGAAAGAAACATTTGTTCATGGGAAATTAAATATATTCCTGCATAACTGCTCACACTTATTGGCAATACCAAAGTGGTTAGTAAGTATAATAATGCGTTTTTATTTTGTCTAAGAAGCGATTTCAAATGCATAGCCTAAAGGTAATTGTTTTTGATAGTATTGCGGTTTAAATTGTACAAATAAACCGCGTAATTTTTACTACTATTAAGACGAGGAAATTCTTATTAATCTTATATTTGTAAAAATCATGACGATTATTTATTACCTAAACCATCAATAATGAAATTCGGAACCAAAGCGATACATGCAGGGGTTAGTCCTGATCCTACTACTGGAGCCATTATGACACCTATTTATCAAACATCAACTTTTGTACAAACCTCTCCTGGCAAACACAAAGGCTATGAATATGCCCGAACTCATAATCCAACACGTGATGCCTTACAAAAAAGTTTGGCTGCGCTTGAAAATGGTGCATTTGGTTTATGTTTTGCGTCTGGTTTGGCGGCAACCGATACCATTGCCAAATTACTAAATCCTGGTGATGAGGTGATTTGTACCAATGATTTGTATGGTGGTACGTATAGAATTTTTACCAAAGTATTTCAAAATTATGGCATCAAATTTCATTTCATTGCCATGGATGAGGTCGATAATATCAAAGCCTATATCAACAGCAATACCAAATTGATTTGGGTCGAAACCCCAACCAATCCTTTGTTGAATGTGGTCGATATTAAAGGCATTGCTGCAATTGCCAAAGCCAATAATATTCTTACCTGTATCGATAATACTTTTGCAACCCCTTATATTCAAACCCCTTTAGACTTTGGTATTGATATCGTAGTACATTCTGTAACAAAATACTTGTCTGGTCATTCAGATGTGGTAATGGGAGCTATTGTGACCAATAATGAGGCAATACATGAAAAATTGATGTTTCTTCAAAATGCTTGTGGTGCTGTTCCAGGGCCTCAAGATTGTTTTTTGGTGTTAAGAGGAATTAAAACGCTACACCTAAGAATGGAAAGACATTGCTTTAATGCCGAAAAAGTGGCCTTGTATTTAGCGGCTCATCCTAAAGTAGAAAAAGTATATTGGCCAGGCTTAGCATCTCATAAAAACCATGCGATTGCTAAAAACCAAATGAATGCTTTTGGTGGTATGATTTCATTTACTTTACACAGCGAGAAAATTGAAGATGCGATCAAGGTTTTAGAAAACTTTAAATTATTTTGTTTGGCCGAATCATTGGGCGGAGTCGAATCACTTTGTGGTCATCCAGCAAGCATGACTCATGCGAGTATTCCTAAAGAAGAACGATTAAAAGCAGGATTGAAAGATACTTTAATACGCTTAAGCGTAGGCGTAGAAGATGTAGAAGATTTAATTGAAGACTTAGCACAAGCAATTGCTTAGGAATTTAATTTATAGTATGCTCCATAAAAAAAGCGTTCAATGTTTCTCACATTGAACGCTTTTTTATGACCTTATCAAGGTTGTGAGGTCTATATTATTTAATCAGGTTAAATAACCTTTCAAATCTAATCAAGTCTTTGAGCTTACCAGTCGATTTGTCAAGCGATAACCAAATCATGGCCGCTTTACCCACGACGTGGTCTTCTGGCACAAATCCCCAAAAACGCGAATCTAAAGAGTTGTGTCTGTTATCACCCATCATGAAATAATAGTTTTGTTTGAAGGTGTAAGAGGTCAATGCTTTGCCATCAATAAAAAGTTTGTCTCCTTCAATTTTCACGTTTTTATTGCCTTCATATTTTACAATCACTTTTTCGTATTGAATGAGGTTTTTTTGATTCGAAGCAATGGTCATTCCCTTTTTAGGGACTACCAAAGGACCAAAATTGTCTTCGTTCCATTTGAATTGGGCATTGTTGGGATACACCCTAGGGTCGCCTTCGCCAGCGGGTTTAGGCATTAATATTACTTGTTTAATATAGTTAAACGTTTTAAGCTTTTCGGCGGTGGCAGCAGTCGTCCAAACAAAAAATCCTTCTTGTATTTGTTGAAATTCAGAGATTTTATTTCTTCTAAACAATTCTCCCATATAAAGGTTGAAGTCATTTATATTTTCTGTTTTTTCAGTAATTAAAATATAGCGGTACTGCATTTCGGCAGGGTTTACCACTGGTTTTCCATTGATATGAACTTGCAAGTCTTTGATTTGCAGGGTGTCTCCCGCAATGGCAATACATCTTTTGATGTAGTTTGTTTTTAAATCTGTAGGGTATTCATCATCATCAGGATAGTTAAATACGACTACATCGTTATTTTTAACCGTGGTAAAACCTGGGAATCGGTATTGAGGTAAATCAATCCAAGTTAAATATGATGGTATTTCTGTTCCCCAAATTTTTTGATGGGTTAAAGGCACTTGAAGTGGCGTTTTGGGAGAACGAGGACCATAATGTATTTTGCTTACAAATAGAAAATCACCTACTAACAATGATTTTTCCATAGAGGAAGTAGGGATAGTGAAGGCTTCGAATAATGACCATCGAATAAATGAAGCAGCAATTACTGCAAACCCAATGGCATCTGCCCATTCTCTTGTAGGCGTTTTAATGATTTTAGGAAGTGTGTTTACGGTATAGGCTTGCTTCATCAGTTTGTCGAATCCCCAAAGACAAATGAATATTGGTGTTAATACCACTATGCCTGCATGGTCTTTAAAGTCTCCTTTTTTATGGGTATTGGCCAAATCAACCAACAAAGAAATCCATACAAAAAAACCTGCAATAGGCACATACAATACAAAAGCCCACCATGTTGGTCGGCCGACTAATTTTACCCATAAATAGGTGTTGTAAAAGGGTACAAAAGCTTCCCATCCTTTATAGCCCGCTTTTTTTAAAATTCCTGAAAGGCCAATGCCAATGGCAATAAAGTAGAGTATGATAAAAATTTGTAACATGATTTTTGAATTTTAGATTTTGAATTTAAATGGTTTCCTTTTAATTGAATTTCAACATGTCTTCAATAGAAAAAACGCCTGTTTTGTCAGCAATCCATTCGGCAGCAACAACAGCACCCAATGCAAACCCTTGTCTGCTGTGGGCAGTATGTTTAATCTCAATGTCGTCAATGGCCGAAGTGTAGGTGGTGGTATGTGTTCCTGGGACAGTGCCTTCTCGTAAAGAGGTGATGACAAGGTCACTTTGGTTTTTTGAAGGAGCATTTACCCAATTGGATTTGCCAGTAAAGTTTTCTAACACGCCTTCAGCCAATGTAATTGCTGTTCCACTAGGGGCATCAAGTTTTTGGGTATGGTGAATTTCTTCCATGACTACATCGTAGGCTGGAAAGTTATGCATGATTTTTGCCAAAATTTTATTTAAATGAAAAAATATATTTACCCCAATACTAAAGTTTGAGCCATATAAAAAGGCGCCATTGGTATTATGGCAAAGCACTTCTGCCGCTGCTTTTTGGTCTAACCAACCTGTGGTGCCACAGATTACTTTGATATGGTGGTTTAGACAATGGCTTATGTTTTGATAAGCTGCTTCAGGCTGTGTAAATTCAATGGCCACATCGGTATTGCTACTGTTAAAATTAGCCAAATCACTTTGGTTATTGGCGCCAATTTTTCCGACAATGGCATGTCCTCTTTCCAAGGCAATTTTTTCAATGGTTTGCCCCATTTTACCATATCCAATTAATAATATTCTCATAGAAGGTGAATGCTTATTCTTTGTTTTTAAATCTAATAGTTAAGGAAAGTCCTGAGTGGGCAGTTGCCATAGAACTGCCTTTCATATAGGGACTTAGTTTTAATCCAATGTTGTCACTCATGTCAAATTCAGACAAATGGGCATCTACACAAGCATCAACTACTTGGTAAATGTACAAAGCCGTAAATCCAAGCCAATTAAAATCTCTATACCTTCTGTAGGCATCGGCATAAGAAGAATGTCTAATGAATTCGGCTTGTGATTTTGGATCGGTTTTAAAGATATTGACCTTATAAATAGTGGTGTCGATTAAGGTTTTTAAGTAGTTGTTTTCTGCCGTATAATTTTTGTCGTTATCAATACCAAAATAGGCAAGGGTAATTAAACCTCCCCAAACAATGGGTGTTTTCCAGTATTTGCCATTGTAGAGTTGTCCAGTTCCTGGTGCAACAAAAGAAAGTAATGTCGCGATTTTAGGATTTTTTTTTCTTACGATGGTTTCTTTCGGATGAATACTGTCACCTTTAAGGGCATTTTGAGCAAAGGAATTCGTAAAGCATATTAAAAATGCTAACACCATAATGCTCCTAAAGTGCTTTGTCGATAACATACTATAAGTTTAATATTTCAAGAATTCTGTTTAAATCTTCTACAGACAAAAATGGAATTTTGATTTCACCTTTTTTATTATCCTCTGATTTGATTTGTATTTTAGTACCAAAATGAGAAGATAAATTGGTTTGTAATTTATTGAATTCTTGACTTAACTTCGTTCTTATGGCCGGTTGTGTTTCTGCTTGTTTACCAAAATTACGAACCAATTCTTCCACTTTTCTCACCGAAAGTTCTTCTGCAATCACTTTTTCAAATATGGCCAACTGATCTTCGATGTTTTCGATATTAATCAGCGCACGGGCATGTCCCATAGAGATTTTTTGGTCTCTAATGGCTGCTTGTATGGCTGGCGGAAGTTTTAATAAACGAAGGTAATTGTTTACGGTAGTTCTGTTTTTTCCTACCCTGTCGCCCAACTCTTCTTGTTTGAGGCTACATTCTGAAATTAACCTTTGGTAACTTAAGGCTACTTCCAGTGAATTTAAGTTTTCTCGTTGAATATTTTCAATTAACGCCATTTCCAACATTTGTTGGTCATTGGCAGTTCTGATATACGCAGGAACAATTTCTAAGCCAGCCAATTTAGAAGCGCGAAACCTGCGTTCTCCGGAAATAATTTGGTATTGGTTGTTGGCTAATTGTCTAACGGTGATAGGTTGAATAATGCCCTGAATTTTGATTGATTCAGAAAGTTCTTGAAGGGCTTCTTCGTTAAAATATTCACGTGGTTGTAAATGATTTACTTCAATTTGAGCAACCGGTATTTCTCTAAAATTGTCAAGACTAGGGGCCGATTCTGATTTAGAATTCACTGAGTTTGCGTCAGACAATAAGGCACTTAAGCCTCTTCCTAAACTATTT
This sequence comes from Cytophagales bacterium, assembly GCA_044357485.1. Lineage (GTDB taxonomy): Bacteria > Bacteroidota > Bacteroidia > Cytophagales > UBA9547 > CALPQG02. Next base: position 3,128 of record JBIKPL010000096.1, on the reverse strand, counting down.
TTTTTAACTATTGGTGCTTTGCTCATTGTTTTGTGGCTACGGTATTAGGAAGGTATTAGCGTCGTTTATGTTTAAAAATAGTCTCTGCTATTGGCCTTGGTATTATTCTTTCACAGTGTTTTTTTCTACAATTTCTTTAGCCAAGTTCATGTAACTAATGGCTCCTTTGCTTTCTGCATCATGCATCAGGGTAGGCAATCCAAAACTTGGTGATTCACTTAGTTTTACATTTCTTGGAATAATGGTTTCGAAAACCAGTTGCGGGAAATGCAATTGCACTTCTTCGACCACTTGGTTGGCCAGTCTAATTCTTGAATCATACATGGTTAACAACATCCCTTCAATACACAAATCAGTATTTAAGCGTTGTTGAATAATTTTGATGGTATTCAACAGTTTGGCAATCCCTTCTAAAGCAAAATACTCGCATTGTACTGGAATAATTACTGAATCAGAAGCAACCAAAGCATTGGTGGTGATTAATCCCAATGAAGGAGAACAATCAATTAAGATAAAATCATATTGAGCACGAAGCGAATGCACGACTTTTTTCATCAATTCTTCTCTGCCATCCATATTGATTAATTCGATTTCTGCCCCCACCAAATTAATATGGGAAGGAAGTAAATCTAAAAAATCAAAGTCAGTTTTAAGAATAGCTTCATCGGCAGTTGCTTCTCCAATCATACATTCATAAATGCTATTTTGAATGTCTTGAGGATTAAATCCATAACCTGAAGTGGCATTTGCTTGAGGATCAGCATCAATCAAAAGCGTTTTAAACTCTAGTGCTGCCAAGGATGCCGCTAGATTTATGGCCGAAGTTGTTTTGCCAACACCACCTTTTTGATTTGCTAATGATATTATTTTACCCATTACTTTATATTATTTTTTGAAGGTACTAAAAATATCAAGCAAAATAATCTTTTTAAATGATAATTTTAAAGTACATTTCATGTAAATTGCTGTGCAAAGATAGGAGTTTAATTTAAAAATAAATCTAAATAGTAATGCTTCGAAGACTTAGTTTTTTAGTGCTTTATGTTTCAGTTGTTTGGGGCTGTTCTCATAAAGATAGCGCTAAAGAAAAAAAGATTTTTCATTATAACCAAGCGGAGGGCTTAAGTTCTTTGGATCCTGCATTTGCAAGAAACCAAGCAAATATGTGGGCGGTTAATCAACTTTACAATGGTTTAGTGGAGTTAGACGACAAATTGAATGTGGTGCATTGTCTTGCAGAATCCTGGACCGTTTCTGCTGATGGTAAAGTCTATACTTTTAAATTAAAAAAAGGGGTTAAATTTCATGATTCAGAAATTTTTCCGAATGGCAAAGGACGTGAAGTATTGGCCAGGGATTTTGTATATAGCTTTAAAAGAATCATTGACCCGAATACTGCAAGTACGGGTGCTTGGGTATTTAATGACAAAGTAATCAGAGATAAATTAGGCAATTTTTCAGATACGTGCTTCAAGGCAGTGGATAATTATACCCTTAGAATTTATCTAAAGCAGTCTTTTCCTTCTTTTATTCAAATGTTGGCCATGCAATATTGCTACGTTATTCCACATGAAGGTGTAGAAAAATACGACAAAGAATACAGAAATCATCCGGTAGGAACAGGGCCTTTTAAGTTTAAGGTATGGGAAGAAGGTTCAACGTTGATTATGTTAAAAAATCCTAATTATTGGAGAAAAGACGAAAATGGGGTGCAACTGCCTTACCTTGATGCCGTGCAGATTTCTTTTTTGACCGATAAAAACATGGCTTTTGTCACCTTCTTGAAAAAGAAAATTGATTTTATTTCTGGCATCGATGAAAGTTCGAAAGAACATATCCTTGATCCCTATGGCAATATTCGCAAAGATTTTGCTTCCCAATTTAAAGTGCAAAAAATCCTTTATTTGAATACCGAGTACCTGGGTTTTCAATTGGATAAAACGAAATATCCTGATGGAAATCATCCCTTTTTAAATAAAAAAGTACGACAAGCCATGAGCTATGCCATCAATAGAAGTGAGCTGGTGGCATATATTAGAAATAATTTAGGTATTCCCGGAACCTCAGGTATGACGCCATATCCTTTGCCTTCGTACAGTTCTAAGGCTGTAAAAGGCTACGACTATGAACCTGAAAAAGCGCTAAGTTTATTAAAAGAAGCAGGGTATCCAAGTGGGAGAGGTTTGCCTATTTTAGATTTGTATACCACAGTGGAGTACAAAGAAATTATGGAGTTCTTACAAAAATCTTGGTCTAAAGTGGGTATCAAAGTAAATATTCAAGTTAACCAAGCTTCTACTTTGGGTTCATTGGTCGATAATGGAAGGGTTAATTTTTTCAGAGGCTCATGGATTGGCGATTATCCAGATGCTGAAAATTACATGAGTTTGTTTTATAGCAAAAACTTTTCACCTTCAGGACCCAATAAAACACATTTTGTAAATAGTGAATTTGACGAATTGTATGAACAGTCTCAGCTGGAACATAATATTGCCAAACGATACAAAATGTACCAACAAATGGATCAAATAGTCATGAACGAATGCCCGGTAATAGTGCTGTATTATGATGAAATTATTCGTTTGATGCAAAACAAAGTGAAAGGTTTGGATGTAAACCCTATGAATTCATTGAATTTGGAAAAGGTTGATTTTTTACCCGAACTGCCAGTTAAAAAAGAAGAATAGTATCATTAGTTTTGGGTGTTGTGTGTTGAGTTGTTAGTATTTCACCATTTCACTTACCGTATGCTTTTGACCAATAACAAATAGATTTAAAGTAAGAAGCCGGCATTAGGGTCGGCTTTTTGTTTTAAATAGCTGTTCGTAATGATTATTACTAAACTATATTTTTTAACCAACTCACTAGTATTCAATAATATTTGTTTATTTTTGTTTACATTTTAAACTATTGTTATGAAAGCAAAATATATTAATCCATTTACCGACTTTGGTTTTAAAAAAATATTTGGAGAAGAAGCCAGCAAACCACTTTTGCTCGACTTCTTAAATGCCCTTTTGCCTCAAGAACACACCATTGCTGAGCTTACTTTTAAAAATACATCACAGCTTGGGCAAAGTGACGCTGACAGGAAAGCGATTTATGACATTTATTGTGAAACAGACAAA
>JBIKPL010000392.1:0-3272 GCA_044357485.1 Cytophagales bacterium | reverse complement strand
GATGAAGTGCCCCAAGGCGTTTGGCAAAAATCATCGGTTTGTAAACAATTATTGGAGGCCGATGCTACGCTCCAGACCACAGAAGAATTGCCCATGGATTTTCTTAAAAAAATAAACAATATCTTGACTAAATACCAGCTTAAAACCGCTGGATGGGAAGAAATCGCACTCAAAAAAACAGGTAATTTACATGTCGTTAATCCAGATTTTGTAAAGTCAAACGTCAGCCCCTATATCTGGAACAATTTATGGGGAAGTGGTTTGGAAGACAATGCGTACAAATTAGCCAACCTCGGTTACAAAGTGGTATTATCGAATGTAACACATTTGTATTTTGACCTCGCGTACAATAGTGACCCTGCAGAATTAGGCGATTATTGGGGAGGTTATGTGGATACCAGAAAGCCATTTGAGTTTATTCCTTACGACCTATACAAAAATGCTTACTATGATGCCGAGGGTAATTTAATTAACCAAGAAAAATACAAAGGAAAAGAAGCATTAACAGAGGACGGGAAAGCCAATATATTAGGCATACAAGGACAGTTATGGTCAGAAAATGTAGTCAATAGTGAAATCATGGACTACTTATCATTTCCTAGAATCATCAGCTTAGCAGAAAGAGCTTGGTCTTCGGCGCCTGCATGGTCAACAATAGCAGATGAAAATTTAAGAAACAAAGCTATCGATAAAGATTGGAATATTTTCGCCAATACTATTGGGCAAAAAGAATTAGTAAGGCTAAATAATTTTGCTGGTGGCGTAGCGTATAGAATTTCATTGCCTGGCGCTAAAATTGAAAATGGCATTTTAAATGCCAACATTGAATTTCCTGGTTTAACCATTCGATATACCTTAGATGGCGAAGAACCAACAACAACTAGCACGATTTATACCGGTCCAATTGCTGTTTCAGGGAATGTTAAAATGAAAGCATTTGCCAACAATGGACGAAGCAGCAGAACAATTTTTATTACTAAAGAATAAGCGATGCTTTTAATAGCACGATTAAGAGGTATTGTTTTAATGAGATTATACTATACTTTTAATCAGATCCTAATGGCTATCAATGCATCACCGTACCTGATTGGCGGACAACAATAGAAGTTTTGAATTTCAAACTAATAAAACCTCTTAAAATATAAGTTTTGAGAGGTTTTATTAGTTTGAGTTCATGATAATTTTATGATATTCCTTTTGGATAAACCATGCTAATTTTTGCTTATCGGGCAATTCAAGTAAATATTTAGATACAAACAATTTTTCATCCATGCCATTGATTGCATATTCTACCAATTTTTTACCTTTTTCGGTGCACAATAAAATCCCTATCGGAGGATTGTCTTCCTTTCTTTTGATTTCCTCCCTATAATAAGCCACATAAGTATTTAATTGCGACAAATATTCATGCTTAAAGGCATCTATTTTTAATTCAATTAGAATATGACATTTTAAAACTCTATGATAGAACACTAAATCAACAAAATAATATTCATCATCAATTAACATTCGCTGTTGTCGAGCTTCGAAACAAAACCCATGTCCTAATTCAAGAATAAATTCTTGTAAATGATTTAATAGGGCTGTTTCCAAATCTTTTTCTTCTACTAATTTCTGCGTATTCAATCCTAAAAAATCAAAAAAGTACACTGATTTCACAGCATCTAATACTTGTTCGGGTTCAATTTTTTGCTGCATTTGATCAAATGACAATTCAACATCATTGGATAAACCAAGTCGTTCATAAGCAAGTGTATTGATATGCCGTTGAAGCTCCTTAACACTTGGCGTTGTTTTTAATATCAATAACTCATAAAACTTTCTTTTGATGTCATCCTCAATCTTTAGCAGTTCTACAAAATGAGTAAAAGAAGTTTTTTGAATTATTTGCAACAGATAGGTAGGATCAAGGTCGAAATTATTAAATACTTTTTTAGTGCTCACCAATTCGTCAGTCGCCGACTGACGAATTATATTTAACTCATTTACTGATAGTTGCAATTCGTCAGTCGCCGACTGACGAATGTTTTCAGGTAGCCAATTTTCTGAATTTTGTATAATCAGCTCTAAAATAGAAGGATAAAAATTATAAAACTGTCTTGATAATTTAAGGTTGGTCTCCGCCAAACCTTTAATAGACAATTTCTTAGCTAAACTAGCAATTAGCTGCTCTCCATATTGTGCTCTATCTTCCCCTTTTTGTTCAAACTCAACAATGTAATAACCAATTAACCAATTCCTTAAGGTTAAATTTATATTTACAGCTTTAATAGCTTTTTGCTGAAAACTAAGATGTGTATGTTGAATCGTATCAACTAATAAGTCAAATTTCATGGTAAAAAATAAATAGTAAAAAAAAATAACGTAGAATCAGTTTATCAATTGTTCAGAGAATAAAAAAAGAGCCAATTAAAGCTCCTTTTTTATAAATTTATACCGCCACTTCAGCTTTAATATGTGGATGAGGATCATACCCTTCTAACGTAAAATCCTCAAATGTAAAAGCAAATATATCTTTAACGTCAGGGTTAATTTTCAAAGTTGGTAATGGTCTCAACTCTCTTGACAATTGTAAATTTGCTTGTTCAATATGATTGGAATACAAATGGGTGTCGCCAAAAGTATGCACAAAATCCCCTAGTTTTAAATCACAAACTTGTGCGACCATCATGGTTAACAAGGCATAAGAAGCGATATTAAAGGGTACGCCTAAAAACACATCTGCACTGCGTTGATACAACTGACAAGACAATTTACCATCAGCAACATAAAACTGAAACAAGGAATGGCAAGGAGGCAAAGCCATTTTATTGACATCTGCTACATTCCAAGCGCTTACCATCAACCTTCGTGAATCAGGATTGGTTTTGATCATGTCAATCAATTGCGCAATTTGATCTATGGTTCCACCATCAGCAGTTGGCCATGAACGCCATTGATGACCATAAACAGGTCCTAGGTTTCCATTTTCATCTGCCCATTCATCCCAAATCTTTACGCCATTATCTTTTAAATATTTGATATTGGTATCACCAGTCAAAAACCACAACAACTCATGAATGATAGATTTGGTATGCAACTTTTTGGTGGTCACCAAAGGAAATCCTTCAGACAAATCAAAACGCATTTGGTATCCAAACACAGAAATAGTACCTGTTCCGGTTCTATCTTCTTTCTTCACTCCTTTTTCAAGGATATGTTGCATTAAGTCGTGGTATTGCTTCATTTTATTAGTGTTGAGTGATGAGTTTTAAGTGATGAGTGTTGAATAT
>JBIKPL010000393.1:0-3272 GCA_044357485.1 Cytophagales bacterium | reverse complement strand
TTGGTTTCCTGACAATATTTAATACTATCTAATAATATATCAACATATTGCTGGCGTGTAAAAACATCGACCCATTGGTGTACAGTAAACGTTACAAAAGGTACAGCACCTTAATCTTTTATAGTATATGCAAAACCCATATTAATTGAAAAATAAAGCCATTTATTGAATTGATAATTCAACGTTTTCAAATTTATAATATTGCTAAAGCGCTCTTCCGAATTTGCAATTCGGAAGCACTATCGAAGGATTTTCAATCCGAAATATATAAAGTCGGATTACAAATCCTACGATAGGGATTCGACATTGAAAATGTCGAATAGCGTAAAATGTCGAATAGCGTAACATTGAAAATGTCAAATAGCATAATAGCGTAGGTACAAAGGCTATTTACGGAGATAAAAACTAATGTTTTTAAGCATAAATGTATGTAAAATCATTCCTACAATTCAATATTCGACTAAAATAGCACCTTAGTAACATCATTAAATTATTCAATACCAACATATTATAAAACACTTTACTATTATTAACAATTTGATAACATCAAAGAAACAACTAAGTAATATAGGGAGCTTTAATTTGCATCATACAAAAACAAATTAAACAAAAAATGAAAAAAATATTAACTAGTGTTTGTTTATTAATAGTAACATTAGGGGCATTTGCTCAAGTTGACGAAAAAAAAGATACTACAAAAGTTATTGAACCAGTTGTAGAAAAGAAAAAATGGTATGAAAGTTTTTCTATTAGAGGTTATTCTCAAATAAGATATAATAGACTACTAGAAACAAATGAAAATTTGGGATGTGAACAATGTGACAAGTCTTGGGGAAAAGATGGTGGTTTTTTTATGAGACGACTACGAATTATTTTTTATGGTCAAATTAGCAAAAATGTATATTTCTATATTCAACCAGATTTTGCGAGTAGCCCATCTTCAGATAAGCTTCATTTTGGGCAAATAAGAGATGCATATTTTGACATAGGATTAGACGCAGACAACGAGTATAGGTTTAGAATTGGACAAAGCAAGGTTCCTTATGGCTTTGAAAATATGCAATCAAGTCAAAATAGAATACCACTAGACAGAAACGATGCATTGAATAGTGCAGTCTCAAATGAACGAGACCTTGGCGTATTCTTTTTTTGGGCACCTAAAGAAAAAAGAAAACTATTATCAAGTCTAGTAAGCGATGGTTTAAAAGGAAGTGGCGATTACGGTATATTTGCCTTTGGAGCATATAATGGACAGACTGCAAATAATCAAGAATTAAACAATCAACCCCATATTGTAAGTAGATTTTCTTACCCATTTGAATTAAAAAATCAAATTATTGAACTTGGAGTACAAGCTTACACAGGGAAATGGGTAATGGCAAAAACAAATGTCACTAAAGATGTAAAAACATCATCTGATTTAAATTATTTAGACCAAAGAGTTGCAGGTACATTTGTGTTATATCCTAAACCATTTGGTATACAAGCAGAATATACGATTGGACAAGGTCCTGAATTTAATAAAAACACAGGTTCAATAGATCTTACCCCACTTAAAGGAGGATATGTAACGTTAAGTTATTTAGCAAAAATTAACACCCAAACACTAATTCCATTTATTAGATATCAATACTATGACGGGGGCAAAAAACATGAAAAAGATGCAAGAAGTTATAACGTTTCAGATATTGAAATAGGAAGTGAGTGGCAAGTAAATAAAAATTTTGAATTAGTTGTTAACTACACTATATCCAAAAGACGATATGAAGATTTCGTATTAAAAAACAATAATCAATCAGGTAGATTATTAAGAATTCAAGCACAAGTAAATTTTTAATTAAACTTTATAAAACACCTAAGCTTTCGGCTGTATTGCCAAGCCATTAAATTCGGCTCCCATTTTTAAGGGATAGCGAAGTATAATAATTTTGTGCTATGTTTAAATAAAGAAAATAGAAACAATACATAGTTAACTTCAAATCTCAGCAAACTTTGCGTGAAATTTTCAACGCATTTTCTCTCGCAAAGGCACAAAGTTTTACGCAAAGTGCACAAAAGGAAATAGAGTAAATAGAATATAAAAGCGAAGCAAGCAAGTCGTGATTACGCTTTTAAACAAATAGAATGCTAACATAAAGCAACCTAACACTGGCCTTTTATAAAAGACAACTAATTAGGGCTTGCTGAAAACTCAATTCGCATAAATTTTAAGTCATTTTTAGCAAATGTACTTAAAATTATTATGCTAAAATGGCTACTCCATTTAATTGAAATGATTGGCTAATTCGCTTAGCGTTAGCGGGAGAAACTTTGTTTGAGCTTCCCGAAAAAATCGGGACGAGTGCCGATCTCGCAATCCGCCGCGGCGAAAATACCCCACGAAATGAATAGCTTATCTATATACCTATGCTATTTAAATCAAACTAGAGCAACACTTTAATAAAATCAAATCCCCTTGCATTTAAACGGCTTAAAAATAGCTTAAAATTTTAAAAATTAACAATTAAACTATTTTGTAAGTACTAATTAAATTATTTTGATGGCCTTTTTCTGTTTCTTTTTCTTCATTTCAAAAAAACCTTTTACCACGACTATAGAAGTCACGGCCAAGAAGAAAAACACAACATATTCGAGGTAATGCATAATTTGAGGAAATTTACTACCTAAAAAATAGCCAGATAAAATCAAAGAAAACACCCAAATAATACCACCCAACATATTATAAAAGGCAAACTTTTTAATATTCATTTTCACCATGCCCGCTAAAATGGGTGCAAAAGTTCTTACAATGGGTAAAAACCTAGACATAATTAAGGTTTTGCCACCATACTTCATAAAATACACCCTCGTTTTTACCAGGTATTCTCTTTTATAAAACAAACTGTCTTCTTTTTGGAGAATTTTTTTCCCTAAAACATAGCCAAACAAATAGCCTGTAAAACTTCCGGCGACAGCAGCGGCGGTGACGCCCAACACCAAGGTGATGATACTTACGGCAAAAGCTTGAGTACCACAAAATACGCCCGCTAAGAATAGCAAATAATCGCCCGGTAAAAAGAAACCAAAAAACAAACCGTTTTCGACATACACAATTAATACTACGAGTAGTAATCCTCCGGTATTGATAATCTCTTTGGAATCGAGTAAGGTTTTGAAAAATTCTAGCATGGTATAGTGGTTACAATTTAGATGTTGTACAATAAATCAGCTTTAATTTACAACAATTCAACAACAACAAAAGTAAGCTTTTTTATGAAGTCAACAACTATTCA
>JBIKPL010000391.1:0-3288 GCA_044357485.1 Cytophagales bacterium | reverse complement strand
AATTACATTGGCAGGAAGGTCTTTTGAGCAAAATATCAACTCATTGACTTCATAGATATTAACGATTTCATCTAACTGCTCAATTTTACCAAGGTATAAATCTTGAGCCAATTCGAATTGACAATCTTTTACACCCACGATGCCAGCAATATTTGATTTCATGCCACTAGCAACCAGTAACTGATACACCCTAATCGCTTCACCATTATCGCCGATGAGAATAATTTTTTTATCAACCTTTTGCCCTAATTTAATATTGCCAAATTTGACATAATGCAAAATAAGCCTAATCCCAATAAAGGAGATTGAGGTATAAATTCCTCCTAAAATCACCAATGCTTTAGAAAACCTATAACTATCGATAAAATTCGATATTGAGGAAATCATTAAGGTTCCGATCAGTACCGCCTGAAAAACTTTCAATAGTTTTAAACCACCTTTATCGTAACAACCACTGAGGTAAATACTTCCTAACCAAATTACAATATAAGCAGGTACCGCTTGATGCATAAACTCAATTGGATATAATCCCAAGGAATGTTTATGATTGATTTCCCAATAAGATTTTAAAAAATCCATTCCAATGTATATCGACAACATATCTAACACTGGTAGAAAAGCACGTTGCACAAACCGAATGGCGATGTCAAAAAAAGCGCGAATATAGATCGCGAAATTTATGACAAAACTAAATAACCCCGCATTAGATGAGCTAAAATGATGATTTGCAAAAATAATCATGGCACGATAAAAAATAAATACGTAGTTGATACTCGTCTTTTTGGTACTTTCTCCTTTATAATGGATGATACGCGTCTCCGGAAAATAATAGTTTTTATAGCCTCCTTTGATAATTCGGTACGATAAATCAATATCTTCCCCGTACATAAAATATTCTTCATCAAGCAAACCAACCTTATCCAATGTCGTTTTACGCATCAACATAAAAGCGCCGGATAAAATATCTACTTCATTGATTTCATCTTTGTCTAAATACCCCAAATGATAACGTCCAAACAATTTTGATTTTGGCATCAAAGCGGCAAGTCCAAATACTTTACTAAAAGCAACCCATGGTGTGGGCAAACCTCGCTTAGATTCGGGTAAAAAATCCCCTTTCCCATCCAACATTTTCACCCCCAAGCCACCTGCGTCTGGATGTTGGTCCATAAAATTCACACATTTAAAAAGGGTATCTTCTTCAATCACCGTATCCGGATTGAGCAACAAAACATATTCTCCCTTGGAAATTTGAATCCCCTGATTATTGGCTTTTGAAAAACCCGTATTTTGTTTATTAGCGATTACAGTCACGTCCGGAAACTTGTCCTTTAGCATTTCTAAAGACTTGTCTACCGAATTATTATCGACAACAATTATTTCGGTATCGACCAATAAGGCTGCTTTTTGAACAGCACGAAGCGCTTGCTCTAAAAAGTGGCAAACATTGTAATTGACGATTATAACAGATATTTTTTTCAAAAATTTATTGCTGATCGTATAAAATTCTACTTACTATACTCCTACCCAACGTTACCTCATCGGCATATTCTAATTCTCCTCCAATAGGTATTCCTCTGGCGATGCTTGTAATACGAACGGTGCTTAATTCTTTAATTTTTTTTGTTAAATAAAAACTGGTAGTATCGCCTTCCATGGTAGGGCTTAAAGCCATGATCACCTCTTTAATTTCTCCGGATTGCAACCTTTGGATTAATGTTTCAATATTTAAATCAGCAGGACCTACGCCTTCGATTGGAGAAATTACCCCTCCTAAAACATGGTACACACCAAAAAACTGACTGGTATTTTCGATAGCCAATACATCTCTAGTATCTTCGACAATACATAAAATGGCATGGTCTCTACGATGACTTAAACAAATGGCACAGGTATCATCATCTGCAATATTATGACAGACTTGACAATACTTGGTCAATGTTCTCAGGTTAATAATGGCTTTGGCTAAATCTATTGAATTGCTTTCATTGGCCTTCAACAGGTGTAAGGCTAATCTTAAAGCTGTTTTTTTCCCTATACCAGGAAGTTTGGCAATTTCACCAATGGCTTCTTCAATTAATTTGGAAGGGTATTGAATCAATGAAGTGGAGGATTAAGCATTAATTATTAAACAATTATTTATACACTATTCAGCCCAAAGACATGCTAGAGGAATAGTATTAACTAATTTCAGCCGACAAACCTCGGTCACAAATAGCGGTTCTTAAGGGAATCAAATCCTCGAAACTTCCTTTTTTAACGGCACATTTACCTTTAAAATGTATCACAATCGTACATTGTTCTGCTTGTTCACTAGAATGCTTACACACTTTAATTAAGGTATCAATTACATGTTCAAAGGTATTTACATCATCGTTATAAACAATCAAATCACGCATTGGAAGGGTATCCATTTCATGATCAACTAAAACCTCTTCCTCTATTTGATAAGCCATATTCTTTTATAATTTGAATTGATTTTAAAAACAAGTTATGTACAAAAATACACAAAAGGAAAGATTTTAAAAAGCGTTTTATAAAGTATTGACTGCTCTTTTATAAACCTAAAAAAAACACCCAAAGATGATTTTTTTTAGGTCAATACAAGACCGACTCCTCTGCTTATCAGGTTCCACTCATTTTCAACCCAAGTGATCTATAAAAGACCTTTAATATCAGCGGGAGAATAATAGATAGATTTCAATGTTTTATTGTCTTCTGTTCTAAACACCAAAAACTTGCCTTCAATTTCTTTGAAATAAGCAGCTGTTTGATGGTTTGTAAGGTAATGTGCAATGGTGGCATTGGCTTCTTCTTCGCTTGCACAGCTTTTACTCATATTGGAACGATGCACCTCTTCGAAAAGTGTTTTGAATTTATCCCCAAACCCAAACTCTAAAATGGCGCCACTCAATACGTATTGTAAATCGCAAAGTGCATCAGCAATTTCTACAATATCATTGTCATGAATGGCTTGCTGTAATTCTTTTAATTCTTCAGCAAGCAATTCAACCCGTAATTTACAACGTTTCTCCGCAGGAATAACAGGAGATTGTTCTATCGGGTGTTGAAAGGTGGTATGAAATTCAGCAACTTGTTTGATGGCGTCGGGTGAATGCATTTTGTTCTATTTTTAATTTTATTTTTTGAATTTTACCTTTTATATGGGTATTGATTGATTTAGTGCTAGTGTTTCACCCTTACAGGGTTTATTTGGCATCGGAGGTTGCCCATCATCGGAGGTGCCTAGCATCGGAGGTTGCCCATCATCGGAGATTGCCCATCATC
>JBIKPL010000094.1:0-9020 GCA_044357485.1 Cytophagales bacterium | reverse complement strand
AAGAATTTACCTCCCCTGATGATATCATCAATAAAGACAAAGAGTACGATGAATATTTTAGAGAAGTAATTTACAAAAATGCTTCCTAAAAGGAATATTCTAAATGTTTTGCCAAATAAGTATGGATTTCCAGCATGGTAATATACAAATCCTACAATAGAGAGTGCTGTGATTGACCAATAAGCGATTTTGATATACTTAATTGTGGAAGGTTGAAAATTTGAAATGACAGTTTTAACAGCTTGATAAACATATAAATCAATCAGGAAAAACAATAAAACAGCGACAGGTAACATCAGCGTTTTTGGCATGTCTTTAATGTTTGGGATAGTATAAAATGAATAAGATTTAGGTTAGGTGCTTTTGGTTTTTGGAGAAGAAGCAACCCTTTGTTGGGCACATTACTGCGCCCAACATCGGGAAACTCAACAAACACACACATGAAAAAAAATGACTTATATATCGGTAGGTTTCACAATAATTTTATGACCTATATTCAATTTTCGTTTTAATTTATCAGTAAGCAAATACATTGCTGGTACTAAAAACAGGGTTAGTAATGTTGCAAAGGCTAATCCAAAAATCATCGTCCATGATAATGGTCCCCAAAAAGCAACACTGTCTCCTCCAAAGAAAAGGTGAGGATTCAATTCTGTAAATAGTTTCACGAAATCAATGTTAAGGCCAACTGCCAAAGGAATCAAACCAAGTATGGTTGCGGTTGCTGTTAATAAAACAGGCGTCATACGTGTACGGCCAGCTTCTATAATTGCTTCTAGTGTTGTAAGGCCTTGTTCTTCAAGGTGATGGGTAAATTCCACTAAAAGGATACCATTTCTTACTACTATTCCAGCGAGTGCAACTATCCCAATCCCTGTCATAATAATCGAAATATCCATCTTAAATATGGAGAATCCAAGTAAAACGCCAATTATTGAAAAAACTATTTCTGAAATTATTATAATTGGTTTAGAAATAGAATTGAACTGTGTCACCAAAATAATAAAGATTAATCCGATGGCAATTAATCCTGCCATGCCTAGGAAAGCGCCCGTTTCTTTTTGTTCTTCTTGTTCCCCTGTCATTTTTATTTCTACGCCTTGTGGGGCTTGAAATTCTGGAAGCGCTTGCTGAATCTTATTTACAATTTCATTGGCATTGTAGCCAGTAAGTACGTTTGAAGACAGCGTGATCATTCTTTTTTCGTTTTTATGTTTTATGCCACCGTAGGTGTTGGCATATTTAATATGCGCTATCGAAGACAATGGTACTTGTCTAATAATACCTCCAAGATTCATATCTCTATAAGTAATTTTGGTATTTAACAAGGCTTCAATATCATTACGTTGGGTGTATTGGTAACGTAATTGTATAGGGTATTCTTCACCCGCTTCACGGAATTTTGATACTTCTTGTCCAAATACGGCTTTGCGAATTTCTCCACCAATCTGACCTGTGAAGATCCCTTCTGTATTGGCTCTTTCTCTATCAATTTCAATGACAACTTCAGGTTTGTTTTTAACTAAATCAGATTTAAGTTCTTCAATTCCGTCAATTCCTAAGGCATTGATGAATTTTTTTAGTTTATCTGAAGAAGCGATGATTTGTTCGAAATCATCTCCTTTGATTTCAATGTTTACGGGTTTTCCTGTTGGAGGGCCACCTTTTTCTTGATCAACAGTGATTTCTGCACCAGGAATTCCCTTTACAGCATCACGTATTTTGCTCAAGTAAGTAGACGTTGATTGACCATGACGCTTTTCAAATTCAACAAAAGCTACGGTTACTTTACCCTTGTGAGGTTGCACATTGTTTGATTCTGGGTCACTAGGATCACCCGCCCCAACGGCAACGTTTGAGATTACCGATTGTACTACGGGATTATTTTCGCCAAGCACGCCAAATATTCTGTTTTCTACCACCGAGGTGATGCTATCGGTGTATGCTTGATTGGTACCTACCGGTAATGAAATATAGGTATATGCAAAATTGGGTTCGCTTTGAGGAAAGAATACAACTCCTGGTTTTCTAACACCCATAAACCAAATGGTGAAGAATAATAAACCCACCGTACCAGCCAACATATATACGGGTCTCCAACCTTGTAACATGTTTCTTAAAACATTTGAATAGCTTGTTTGAAAACGAGGCCAAGTATTGTCTTGAAAGTTTTTGATGACTGCCGTTAATACAAATTTATTCAAACAATATAATCCTAGCATTGTAATGCTCAAATTTCCTATGCCAACATTGCCTCCGATATACGCCAATAAAGCAATGACCACAAATACAACCACAGTAATGATAAAACCCTTGGTAATTTTTGACTTTTGGTGATCTTCGTCGGTATGAGGTTTCATGAAATCAACTGCAAATACAGGATTCATGATATAGGCAACAATCAATGAGGCAAATAAGGTTACGATTAAGGTTACGGGTAAGAAGAACATGAATTTTCCGATGACTCCTTTCCAAAATACCAGCGGAATAAATGGCGCGATGGTCGTTAATGTACCCGAAAGTACTGGCATAAATACTTCACCTGCGGCTTGTTTGGCCGCTTTTACGATAGGAACTTTTCCATTATCAAAAATTCTATGGGTGTTTTCTACAACCACAATGGCATCATCTACAACGATACCCAAGGCCAATAAGAAAGAAAAGAGCACAATCATATTGAGTGTAAATCCTAAGGTAGGCATCAACATAAAGGCAATAAACATAGACAACGGAACCGATAGGCCAACAAAAATGGCATTGGTGGTACCCATGAAAAACATTAAAATAATGACCACCAAAATAAAACCAATAATAATGGTATTGATCAAATCATGTAGCGTGATTCTTGTTTTGGTAGACTGGTCTCCTGTAATGGTAATGTTTAATTTTTCTGGAAATTTATTGTCTTGTAAATCTTTGAGTATTGTTCTAATTTTATCAGAAGCATCAATTAAATTTTCTCCTCCTCTTTTAATTACATTTAAAGTAATTACGGGTTTATGATTTAAACGCGCAAACGACTCCTTTTCTTCGTAAGTATCTTTAACTTCTGCAATGTCTTTTAAATATACTTTAGCACCAGAACCCGAACGAACGACCGTATTGGCAATGTCTTGCACACTTTTAAATTCTCCTTTAACACTTAAAGATCGACGTACATTGTCCATTTTAATGGTGCCTCCAGAAATGGTAATGTTTTCATACTTTACAGAATTTTCAATATCGGTCATGGTGATATTGGCATTTTCCATTTTGTAACGGTCAACATTGATTTGGATTTCTCTTTCTAATGCCCCAATCATATCTACACGACGAATCTCTTTCATTGATTCTATTTTGTCTTGTATGATTTCTGAATAATCTTTTAGCTTACTTAATTCAAAGTCTCCAGAGATATTGATGTTCATAATAGGCACTTGCGATACATCCACTTCCATCACCGAAGGGTCATCAAGTAAACCTTTGGGTAAGTCTTTTTTGGCTTTATCTACTGCATCTTTCACTAAAATTTTAGCGGCAGCCACATTTACATCGGTATTGAATTCAATGATGACCAAAGAAAAATCTTGTACAGAATTACTGGTTACTTTTTTAATGCCTGCAATCGATTTTACTTGTTTTTCAATATGTTTAGTGACATTGTTTTCTATGTCAGTTGGCGCAGCTCCAGGATAAATTGAGCTTACAATAATTTGTGGGAATACAATTTCTGGAAATTGCTCTTTGGGTAAACTGATATAAGACAAAATACCGGCCAAGGTAATAATGAGTGTCAGTACATAAATACTGGTTTTGTTATCAATAGCCCAGCTTGAAATTTTAAATTCTTTCACGTTTCTTGATGTTTAGAGGTTCTTAATTTTTAGTTTGCTGTTGGCAATGTTTGCACGCAGAAATACTAAAATTTAATGGTTTGCCCGTCAGTAAGTTCTTGGTAACCAACGGTAATGATTTGGTCTCCAGCTTGTAATCCTTTTGTGATTTCGGCATCATTGCCATAGGTTTTTCCTACGGTAATCAGTCTTTTTTCGGCTTTCCCATTATTGGCTACAAATATATGTTCGCCCTCTGTATCCGAATGTTGGATGATGTTGATTGGAATAATGGTAGCAGTAGGGTTGGTATAGTCTTGTATTTTGAAAAAAGTAATCATGTTGGCTTTGTATTTATTACTCGCCCCAAGATTTACTTCTACGTTAAAGGTTCTATTGATGACATTGATGACATCACTTACTACATCGATGTTTTTATGTATAGTTTCATTGATGTCTGGAAAGGTAATGGCTACTTTATCGCCACGTTGTACTTTTGAAATGTGCGCTTCTGCAATTTCAGCAGTGGCTTTAAACGAAGTCGTATTCACAACCCTAAATGCAGGAAATCCAGGACTTGCCATTTCTCCCACTTTCATGATTACTTCATCAACCGTTCCATCAATTGGCGCTTTAATGTTGAAAGCGGCATATTGTTCGTTTAAAGAAGCAATTCTGTTTTCTAGAGATTCCTTTTGGTTTTTTGCTTGAAGATATTGTACTTCTGTTCCAATTTTTTGATCCCAAAGTGATTTTTGTTTGTTATATAACTCTGTTACAAAATTTAAAGAACTTTTGGCTTCCTCAATGCCTTTGATGATTTGTGCTGCATCGAGCGTGGCCAACAATGTACCTTTTTTTACATATTGACCTCTTTGCACCAATACTGCTGTAACGGTTCCTGGCACTTTAGCGGTAACCATAATGTTTTTATCAGAAGTTACTTTGCCTTGTACATCTATGTAATGGTAAAAAGGTTTTATTTCAAGTGGCGACACTACAACTTGTATGGTTTTTCCGGCTAATGATTTTGGGTTAGCCTTGTTGATTTCTTCTTCAAGTGTTTTGATTTCGGCACTGATGGATGCCTGTTTTTTCCTTAATTCTTCTAATTGAACTGCTTTATCTTTTTTGCCACAAGAAATGAGAAGGGCAGTAATAATGCTTAAATTGATGGATAATACGATAATTTTTTTCATGATATTACTATTATTTCTGGGTTGAAATTTTTGATGAATAATGGATGATGTCATTAAGACAGTCTACTTTGTAGGAAATGATTTGATGTAATTCGGATCTATCGACATATTGTTGTAAGAATTCGTAATCTTTATATTCGCTTGCTAGCCCAACAAAAGGGGCAAGATGAGTCGGTTTATGTAGTCTTTCCCAGATGCACCACATGATGTTTGCACCTTCGTTTGCAGGAATTTTTTTAGTACTAATGGCTTCAGCTATGGCTTTTGCCAATCGTCTTAAACTCGCCCTGTTGTTTTTGGCAGAAACCAGTTTTCTATACCAATGTGCTAATGCTATTTTGTTTTTTGTTTGTGTCATTTCTGTAAAAGTTGATTGTAAAATATTGAAACGAAAAAATTATTTTAAATTACCAAGGGCAAAATCCATGTCCACTTTATATACCAATACATCATACAACGCATTATAGTAATTGATTTGTGCTTCTTTTAAAGCCGATTCAGCGGTGACTACTTCAAGATTTGAGCCTACCCCCATTTTGTATTTGTATTCACTCCCTTTCGCAACTTCTTCCGCAAGCTTAATGTTGTGTTGTTGGTTTTCAAGGCTTTGAGTACTGTTTTTTAAATTGATTTCTGCTACTTTTACTTGCAAATTAATCGTGTTTTCCAATGTTGATATCGATTGATTTGTTTTCTCAAGGTTCAATTTAGATTGTTGGCTTTTATACGCTTTTTGAAATCCATCAAAAATGGGAACTTTCAAGGCTAAACCAAGATTTGAATAAGGGTACCATTTTTCACTGTATAGTTTGCCTACCGTAAAATTTCCACTATTATAACCAACGTTTCCAAATGCGGCCAAGGTAGGGAGGTAACCTGCTCTATTGCTTTTTAGGTCAAGTTCATATAGCTTTTTTTGCGCTTGTAGCATCCCATATTCTGGTCGGTTCGAAAATTGCGCTTGGGTATTGGCTTCAATTGCCAAGGTTTTGTACATCCCTATTTTGTCTGTTAGTTTTAATTGGTCACCGATAGGCATGCCCATTTGGTATTTTAAAAGTGTGGTACTCAATTCAAATAAATTGTCAAATTTTTGTTTTTCAGTGAGCAAGTTGTTATAGGTTACTTCCAAACGGCTTACATCAATTTTTTCAGCAAACCCTGCCTGTTGTAAGGCTTTGGTTTGTTTCAGTAATGAATCTAAACGGTTTAAGTTAGCGGCAAATAATTGTTTTCTTTCTTCATTAATAAGCGTAAGGTAATAGGCTTTTGTAACATTTTGAACGAGGGTTGCTTTGGTAACCGTGATGCTTCTGTTGGCAAGCTCTACGTATGTTTGGGCTGCTTGAAGTCCGATAAGGTAAGAACCGCTAAATAATAATTGAGAAATTCCCAACGTAGCACTGCTGCTATAAGGTACGCCAAAACCTAAAGGAACAATAATGTCGGTGGGTGCATGTTTATCTAAGGCACTTGCAGGAGCAAACATACTTTGCACTTTAATGTTGTGCATGAGCATTCCGTCTATATTTGCTTGAGGTAACCCTGAAGATCTAATTTCTCCCGTTTTAGCTTTAGCGATTTCTACCTCTAGGCTAGCTGATTTTAAGCTGTTATGGTTTTGGGTAGCATAGTCAAGACATTGTTGTAATGTGAAATTGTTTTCTATCGCGGCTTGTGTTTGAGTAAAACCTTCTCGATTTGAAAGCAAGAATAAGCTAAAGAGGATAATCGTTGATATTTTCATAGTCTAAATTGATATAGTAATTGTCTTTTATTGCTGTTAATCTTCAATTTTATAGTATTTGTTTAACAATTGATGTCCTTTAAGGGTACATATACCATAAACAAAATGGTCAAACAATTGAATTTGTACGTCAGCAGATGGGAATTCTTCCACAGGGAAAATATCAGGGTTATAGCCTTGTTCTATTTGTTCCATGCGCATACGTGCAATGATTTTAACATGAATATTTTTCCTGAAATATCCTTCAAATACACCATTGCGTAAAGTTTCACTGATATGGTTTTGAATGAAAATGGTTTTGTGTTCTTGAAAAATTTTCCATGCATTGGGGTGGTATTTTCTCAGGTCAAGTAATAAAACAGGGTTTACATTACATACTTTCGCTTTTAAATATTCTGAAGTTTTAACCAATTCTTCAATGACATCTTTTGATTCTTTTCTGATTTTCAATAATTCTATTTGTTGCTGATCCAAAAAAGCTTTGACAAATTCAGAAACAAGGGAATCTTTATCTTTGAAATATTGGTAAATGGTTTTTTTTGACATCGACAATTTACTAGAAATATCATCCATGGTGATACTCTTTAAACCAAACCTCATAAACAAGGTATCTACCCCTTTAAGAATTATACATTTCGTGTCTATCATTTGATTACTGTTTCCTACAAAACTATGGAAACTATTTTTATTATTAAAGTTTCTTGGGTGTTATTTTATTTCTTTTTTTGTAACTACTCAGGCTTAGTAATAACTTGCAAGCACATATTGTTAATTATGGGACAACATGCTATGAAGGTAAATTGACGAGTAAGAAAATGTAACAGATTGTTTAAATTGGTTTTCAAAGTCATATTTAAGAACTAAAAGGGCCGAGTTGTACTTATTAATTTAAGTTTTATGTCATCCTTTCAGGGATTTAAATAGAAAACAAGCGTGTTTTTTTTCAATTAATACAGTAATTTTGCTTTGGATAAGATTTTAAATACTTGAAGCATTCACAATGATGGAAACCGTAAGCTACAAAGGTGCAGCATTATCATATAAAAAAATAGGGAGAGGGGAGTCTGTTCTGGTGATGTTTTACGGGTATGGTCAAAATTCAACTGTATTTGATTCTTTTGTAGAAGGTTTACACAATTCACATACCATCTATATTATTGATTTGTTTTTTCATGGCAATAGTCAATGGGATGAGGAGGAACATTTAACATCAGATTTTTGGTTACGACTTTTTTTAAGTTTTATTGAAAAAAATAATATTGCCAAATTTGAGTTGATTGGGTTTAGTTTAGGGAGTAAGTTTGCTTTACTGACTTATGAAACAATGCCTACAAGGGTTAATGCGATGTATTTAATTGCACCAGATGGATTTCATGAAAGTTTTTGGTATAAGTTTTTTACGAGCAATCGATTTACTTTAAAATTGTTTAAATTCATTTTAGATCAATGGGCAGCTTTTAGGTTTATTCCTTACCTCGCATATAAAACAGGGCTATTGACAAAAGAAATTTACCGTTTTGTAAGTGTTAATTTAGATACATCCTCCAAAAGAATGCGTGTTTATCAAATTTGGCGTGTGTTTAAATATATTCATTTGCCACTTCAAGATTTGGCGACCCAAGTTAGAAAACATTATACGCCCTTGGTTGTATTTATTGGCAAGCACGATCATATTATTAAGGAGAAGTATATTAAATCATTTTGTACGAAAACCAAAAGGGCTGAAATTATTTACCTCGATACCAATCATCAGACGGTATTGTCGCAAGCATTGATTGAAATTAAAAAAATAATTATAACTTAATTGGTTGAAATGTAGATTATTGTGTTTTTTGTTTGTCATTTAATCTAAAAAAAATATTTATTCGATTAAACCTTCTGGTTGACGATAACTCCAAGCATCATAATTTAAAAACTAAACCACATAAATACTTAACAATTATGAAAAAAGTAATTTTAAACCTCTCGTTACTTGCTATTGCTTCTTCATTGGTATTCACTGCTTGTAATAATAAAAATGAATTGGTGGAACCCGACTATTCAGAATTAGGACAACAATCTGCTGACAACTCTAGTGTGCAAAGAGAAAGTGATCAAGCAATTAATGATGCCAATACGTTATTGGAAGGGTCATCATTAGGGGCAAGGTTAGACGCGGCAAGTAGTGCTTGCGACGTAGATTCTTCATCCATTATTGATGGCAAAAGACACTATAAGTTTAAATACAAAGGAACTTCTGTAGATGGTAAAGTGAAATCAGGT
>JBIKPL010000390.1:0-3314 GCA_044357485.1 Cytophagales bacterium | reverse complement strand
CAATGCTGACACATCATTGGTTGGAATACCACTTTTGGATTTTCTGATGGAATTTCAAGGTTAGAATAATCTCCTGCTTTTGCATCAGAAGTATAATACCTATCAATTCTTATCCAATGCATCTCACGAGCATTGATAATTTCTTGGCGACCAACTACAGGCACATTGTTTTCAGCTTGACAACCAATTACACATGACCCACAACCGATACAAGAGTTTAAGTCGATAACCATTCCCCATGCATGATTTTTAGCCATGTTAGGATTTGGTTTATTGCTCCATAACGAAATATCCTCTGGTGCTTTTTTACCGTCTTTATTTCCGCCTTCTGCAACGCTAACCATTGGTACAAAACGTCCAGCCATATCCCCTACTAATTGACCATTGGCATTTTTGCCATTTGGTTTAATATAGTCAGCTAATGTTGATTCTTGAACATTTTGACGACCCATAATCGTTTGGTGCGTCTGAGTTTGTGCTACTTTTCTAGTCTCTCCAGTTTTTTCAATTGAAGTAACTACGGTATTATAAATTAAAGCTCCAGTAGAAGTAGTTACAAAAGGATAAGCATTTTTACCCACTTTATTCCCAGCTTTACCTGCTTTTTCTCTACCATAACCAATCGCGATGGCAACAGTACCAACGGCTTGACCTGGTTGAATTAATATTGGTAATTCAACAGTATTTAAACCTACTTGAATTTTAACGATATCATCTTGTTTCCAATCTTTCGCTTTTGCCATAGACGCAGGCACCGCTAAATAATTGTCCCAACAAACTTTAGAAATTGGATCAGGGAATTCTTGAATCCATGGGTTATTGGCTTGATTTCCAATACCAGTACCTACTTTTTCATACAAAGCCAATTCTACAGCACCATTGGCTGCTTTGCTTGCTTTATTGATTCCTGCAACAACAGAAGCAGTATCTAAATTTGCCGCTGGAATGGTAGAAGGAGCTGAAGGCAATTCAAATACACCATTGTGTAATGCATGATTCCAAAACTCTACAAAAGTTAAATACTTCGTTTGTACAGGATAAACATTGGCTTTCCAATAGTCTTGCACGTAATTGTAAAAACTAGTAGAAGTACCTGTCCATTTTAATAAACTTTCTTGTGCTTGTCTTGTTTTAAATAAAGGAGAGATGGTAGGTTGCACCAAGCTGTATAAACCTTTTTTAGGTTCAGCATCTCCCCAAGATTCTAAGTAGTGATGATCAGGACAAACGAAATTACATTCAGCTGCCGTTTCATCAACTCTATCAGCAAATGAAACACTTAGTTTCACTTTCTTTAAGCCATCTTTTAATTTTGCGGCTAATGGATGAGCATAAACAGGGTTAGCATTGTAGAAGAAAATCGCATCTACAGTTCCTGCGGCTACCTCATTAACTAAAGTAGTCATCTCAGCATCAACCCCTTGACGATAATTGGTATGGTTAACGATATCAATCGTAGCACCATAATTTCCAAGTGCTTGGTTAATTGCATTCACTAGCAATTGAACATTCACATCATTAGAAGAAGAGATAACTAAAGATCTTCCTTTAGAAGCCAATAAATCTTTAGCGGCTTGTGCTACATTAGCGGCACCAGATTTGGCAACACTAAGCGAAGCACCAGCAATAATATTGTATAGTTCAGCAACAACCAATCCTTCTTGAGAAGGTTTTATTGGAGAACGATGATCAGCATTTGAACCAGAAAGAGAAAGAATAGTCTCGAATTGATAATGACGAGACATTTTTTTGTTGTTTTTACCAACCTTTCTATTTACCGCATATTGTTTTGCAAATTCAACTGGAGATAACCAAGTACCTAAGAAATCAGCACCAATACTTACAATTTTGTCAGCTTTACTGAAATCATAAGAAGGCAATGCTGCTTTTCCAAAAGTTATTTGATTGGCTTGAAGAATAGCACTTGAAGAATTCGCGTCAAATACTACTTGTTTAGTCGTAGGATATTTACGAGCAAAATCAGACAAGGCATTTTTAGTAGAAGGACTTAAAATAGTAGAAGATACTATTCTAATTTGACCACCTTTAACGGCAATTTCCTCTAATTGAGATTTGATAGATTTATCAACATCAGCCCAAGTACTTGCTTTTCCGCTAGCTTGAGGACCTTTTAATCTTTCATTATCATAAAGTGATAACACAGAAGCTTGTACTTTTGCACTTACACCACCTTTAGAAACAGAAGAATATTTGTTTCCTTCAATTTTAATTGGACGACCTTCACGGGTTTTAACCAACACACTGCAGTAGTCACCGCCATCTACATAAGAAGAAGCATACCAGTTTGCAACTGATGGATCAATTTCTTCAGGTTTGTTCAAGTAAGGAATAGCCTTTTTAACAGGAGCCTCACAAGCAGCCAAGGTTGCCGCAGCAACACCAAACCCTAATAGTTTTAAGAAATCGCGCCTATGAGTTCCTGAAATTTCGTCAGCTTCAGAACCATTTGCACTTACTGGTAAGTATTCAGGAAATTCATTATGAGCATTCTTCACGAATGAAGGATCACTTTGTAACTCCTCAACCCCTTTCCAGTATTTATTATTATTCCCTTCCATAAATTATTTTGTAGTAGGTATAGAAATTTCTAACTAAACGTTTTTTGAGAATATGATATTAATAGTGACATTTTGAGCATTCAAGACCTCCCATGTCTTTAACTTTCATAGGAGCACCATTTTTCTCAGCATGTAATTTAACCAACTTGTCGTAGTAACCATTGCCTTCCGTTTTCACGTCAGTTTCTCTGTGGCAATTGATACACCATCCCATCGTAAGTGGAGAATATTGTTGAATGACATCCATTTTCTCTACAGGACCATGACAAGTTTGACATTCTAATTTACCAACCACTACGTGTTGAGAGTGATTGAAATAAGCTAAATCTGGCAAGTTATGTACACGTACCCATTCAATAGGCTTGTTGTTTTTAACCGCATTTCTTAACGCTTCTAATTTTGGAGAAGTCGTTTTAATTTGACTATGACAGTTTAAACAAATATTTGGGGAAGGAATATTCGCAGATTTACCTTTTCTAACACCTGTATGACAATAGTTACAATCAATTTTAAATTTACCAGCATGCAATTTGTGAGAGAAAGCAATTGGTTGAGATGGCGCATACCCTTGTTGGATACCGATATGCATCACACCATCTAAGGCTGTTTTACCAATAAATGATACGAATAAGAAACCTACAATCAATTTAAAACCGGTACTTCTTACCACTGCACCAAGATCAAATTTTTGATTCACAAGGTCTTTATCAACATCGGTTAAATCATTTTTAGTAG
>JBIKPL010000389.1:0-3327 GCA_044357485.1 Cytophagales bacterium | reverse complement strand
GAGTATTTAAATATAGATGACGTAAAAGCAGTAATTAAAAATGATTTTGGGGATAAAAATATAGATGAATTATTAATACAGGAGAAAGAGTTATTAATTAAACGAGATAAAATATTCAATAATCCAAAAATCCAAAAATCAGTAAAATCTGCGCTTTCCATTATTAATGAGTTTGAAGAATTAGAAAAACAGCCTAAATTCCCATTTAACGAAGGTCCTAGACTATATCAAATTGAAGCATATAAAAATTGGGTTGCAAATAATAGAAAAGGTTTATTTGCAATGGCAACAGGAACTGGTAAAACTATAACTTCTTTAAATTGTATATTAGAAGATTTTAAAATAAATAAGTTTTACAAGTTTATTGTTCTAGTGCCAACAATATCCTTAGCTAATCAATGGGAAAAAGAAATAACTAAAAAATTTAATTTTGAAGAGGTAACAACTTGCTCAAGTTTAAATAGTAATTGGGAAGATTCTGTCAGAAATTATGGTAGAAATATCAAGTTAGGCAATAATGTTAATTATTGTATATTACTAACTTATGCGACATTTAGAGGGCTACGATTCCAAAATATTTTCTGTAATTTATTTAAAGAGGAATTTAAAAATATAACATTAATTGCTGACGAAGCACATACCTTGGGCTCAACCAATTTATTGAGAGTATTACCTTTTGGAATTGAAAAAAGAATAGGTCTTTCTGCAACACCTGAAAGACAATACGATGAAATTGGAGAATCAGAACTATCTAACTTTTTTAATTCATTTCCTCCTAAATACACTTTCAATTATAACATGAAAAAAGCTATTGATGATAAAGTATTATGTAAATACTATTATTATCCAACAATAGTTGAACTTGAAACGGAAGAACTAAATAATTACCGTGAAATCACCAATAAACTTATTAAATTTTTAGACCCAAAAACGGGTAGATATAAGGATGATCCATATGTAAATATGTTACTTATTAAACGGAAAAATATAATTCATAAAGCAAGAAATAAATCAAAGTGCCTAACAAATATAATAGATGATATAGGTAAAGATAAATTTAAATATGCTTTCATATATGTTCCTGAAGGTTATGATTCTAATTATGATGAAAATGATTTAGATCAAAACAATGAAGATGATGATTCAATAATTAATATTTACACTAATTTACTATACGATAAGTATAAGTTCAAATTGAAAAAATTTACTGGAGAAACAAATCAAAGAGATGAAATTTTGAACCAATTTAGTGATGGTAAGCTTGATGCCCTTTTAGCAATGAAATGTTTAGATGAAGGAGTTGATATACCACAGACTCAATATGCTATTTTTTGTTCAAGTACTGGTAATCCTAGGCAATATATTCAAAGACGTGGTAGAGTTTTAAGGTATCACGGTGATAAAAAATTTGCATATATATATGATATGATAGTAAAGCCTGTTCTTGATATTACAACTACAGACTCTAGTCAGATTAAATTAGAAAAAAACATATTAATAAGTGAGCTTAAAAGATTGGTAAATTTTGCCGTTTTAGCTGAGAACAAATTAGATTGTCTAAAAGATTTAGAAGAATTATGCTATAGTTTTGATATTGATATTTATGATTTGGCTAACATTGAAGAAGAAAAATATAACTTATAAAATATAATTATGAAAAGTTTAAATGACAATTTACGAGACGAGTTTGGGGAAATTTTAAAAAACCCTGAAATAGCTACTCTGATTTCCTCAAAAAAATTAGAAAAAGAAATTATTTCTAGTGCCTTTGAAAAATTACTAGATAATAAATATGGTAATGATGAATCTTCATTTGTCGAGAAAGGCAGGGCAGAATTTGAAACATTTATAATAAATACAATCAAAACAAAATCACATCAAAATGATAATAAATAAAGTAGTAATAAATAATTTTTATTGTTTTTTAGGTGAAAACATATTAGAATTTTCAAAAGGACTAAATATAATTTCAGCTGTTAATTCTGGTGGAAAATCTCAAATTTTCAATGCTTTTTACTGGACATTTTTCGATAAAATCTATGCGGATGTAGATAACAATTCAACTAAAAAAGAGTGGAAAGATGGATCACGTCAAATTGTGTGTCCTGATTTTATTAAAGAAAAAAGCAAGGAAAATGATAAAATAGAATGCTCTATTGAAATAGAACTTACTAATGAATATCATCTAAATGACGAACCTAAAGATGAATTGATAGGATATACATTTACTAAAAAGGTTATCTACCAAAAGACCAATAATTCAATATTAATTTTTTCAAAACCAGAGTTAACTATCAGCTATGTGAAAGATGGTGAAACTGAATTTATTCCTCAATATAATCAGAGTTGGTTCTTAGAAAAAATATTTCCTTCAAGCATTCGAAAATTCATGTGGTATCAAGGAGAAACAATGGATGAACTTTATGATTTTAGTAAACCAAGTACTCTTAAAAATGCAATCAATGAAATTTCTTATTTTCCAATGTATGATAATATAGAGAAAATTGTAAAAGCTTCATCGATTAGTATTGATAAAAAAGTAGAAAAAGAATTGGGTTTACAGAAAAGATTAACAACATCGCAACAAACCTTAATAAACGATATTAGTTATAAAACCAGAAATATTGAAACTAAAAAAGATTCCATTTTACAAATTCAAAATGATATAGATAAACTTCAAGATGATATAGCTGAAGAAGAACATAAACTTAAAGGATATGATAAGTATCGGGACATAAAAGCACAATTAAATACATTAGAATCAGAATTGAGCTTAACAAAATCTAGAATTGACGATTTAAGTACAAATAATAAGGAATCGTTAATTAACAAATGGATGTTAAAAGGTTGTGAGAACTTAATAAATGCATCAGATAAAAATCTTAACATTATAATTGATGAAATAAAAAAATTCCAAAATACAACTAATCCCGTGCCAATTTCGTTGCCTGGTCCAGAGTATGTTGAGAAAATGATTCAAGATAAAATATGTTATATATGTGAAAGACCTGTTTTAGAGGAAACACCTGAATATGAAGCATTAGTTAAAAGGCTGAATGATTTTCAAGATAATTCAAATCATAAAGTTTTGCAAGATAATTATACAGAGCTTAATAGAGCAAGAAAAAGATTAGTTAGTGATTTACCAGAAATAGAAAATGAAATAAAAGAAAAAAATAAGGCAATTGATTTATTAATAAAAAATAGAAATAGATTAGTCAATAAAATAGCCTCTGTTTATACAGATTCAGGCCATGATAAAGAAAAAGACATTACGGTTGGAGCTACAACGGCAAGTCAAATATTATCAAAAATGCAAAGCTTGAG
>JBIKPL010000388.1:0-3334 GCA_044357485.1 Cytophagales bacterium | reverse complement strand
CCATTCCCCTTTATCAGGATTATTTTTTTCTTTTTTAAAATACGCTTGCGTTAATTTTTCCCATTCCGAATCAGGCAAAGCTTTACTCCAAGCCGCCTGAGGTTCAGGACGTCGCGTAATTAAAGTGCCAAAACGTTCTAGTTTTTCAAAACCTCCAGCATCTATTAATTCGTATTGATCGAAATGTTTGGGATAAAGTTGTAGCATGTCATTGATTGGTAGAATCACAAATATAGAAAATTATTGGGCGTTTCACGTATATCAGCACGAAGACTGTTAATACCCACAAATATTATTTCATCACCGCAGCCACCGCACAAGCAAACATGCCAGCCGTTTCGGTGCGCAATCGGGAAGCGCCTAAAGTAACGGGCACAAAGTGATTTGCCAAAGCATTGTCGATTTCTTGTACCGTAAAATCACCTTCAGGACCAATAAGAATAAGATTTTGCGAGAAGCTTCCGATTTCTTCTTGAAAAGATTTTCTCTGATCATCGGCCAAATGCGCGATAAATTTACCGCCAACAAACTCTTTTTTCAAAAAATCTTTAAGTTTAACCATCGGATTAATCACCGGTAAGTAGGCTTTAACAGATTGTTTGGCCGCCGACAAAATAATTTTTTCGAGTCGTTCCATTTTCACCACCGTTCTTTCGGTGCGGGTGGTGGCTATCAAAGAAATTTCTTCCACCCCAATTTCAACGGCTTTTTCAACAAACCACTCCAAACGATCCATGTTTTTGGTAGGCGCAATGGCCACGTGCAAATGTTGCTGTCTTTTACCATACTGTTGCTGTTCGGCAATAATTGACATGGCACAGTTTTTAGGATCGGCTTGTATTACTTTACCTGTATAAAAGCCCCCTTTCCCATCAATTAAACTAAGTTCATCTCCTAATTTATGACGCAGCACTTTTATACAATGCTGCGCTTCTTCTGGTGATAAGTAAGCAATTTGATCAATAATAGACGATACGAAAAACAATTGCATGAGGAAGCGTTTAGGCTAAACAGATAAGCGTAGATTTTTTGGCAAATAAGCAAAAATAGTTGAGCTATGAACAATTTGTACCCATTATTATTAGCATGTTTATGTATAATTGGGGTATATTTATACGCTTAATGCGATTATACATGTCCAAGCTGTCTTTTTTATTTGAAAACTATGGCACCCAATTTTTTTTGGGTTTGGTTATCCTATTGGGTTTGGGGTTTTATGTGGGTGCTTTTGATGGTTATTATTTTTATGATGACCTCAAATACATGGAATATGCCTATCAAATTGCACATCACCAATTTCAACTCACCAGCGACAACTTTTGCCATCGCTTTGGTCTAATTGTGCCCACTACATTGGGTTACGCAGTATTTGGGGTAAACGAATGGACGTCAACTTGGTGGGTATTGGTTTGTTGGGCCGCAAGTGTATGGTTGTGCTATAAAATAGTACACCAAAATACGCTGTCCTGTATTGCCTCTACGATTTTATGTGGGCTCGATTATAGGATATTAAAAAAACCAATATTACCAAGGCAATTTGGCAAAGTTACAATTGGTGTATCAGGTGCCGAACAAAATAATGTTATACAAAGTTTTACCTTAAAATGTTGACTTCACAATCATGAAAAAATATATTTTCATAGTGTTTTTGTTGTTGGCTTATATGGTTGGGTATGGACAAGCCATTTCCTTTCATAAAAAACCAGAATACATGAAATACCTTGTGCATTATGGTATTTTAGATGGCGGAGAAATGGTTTTTACGGTAGATGAAAATTTATTTAAAGTCGATGATAAAATATGCCACCATGTTACTTTACTTGGTAAAACCATCGGCGCCATTGATTGGTTTTCGCCCATAAACAACGAATGGCATTCTTATATTGACACTGCCAATGGTTTATCGTACAAGTTTACCCGAAATATCAAAGAAAACAATTATAGGAAAGTAGAGCAAACGGTATTTGACCGAGGGAATAATTTGGCTATAGTAAACACAAAAGTAGATACAAGTTCTTTCAAAATTGACAACTTCAATACCTTGCCATTGACACAAGACATGATTAGCGCCTATTTTGCTTTTCGGTTTTATGATTTTGAAGATGTTAGGAAAAAGGATACCCTTACCATTTCTGTGTTTCTAGAAGACAAATTGTTTAGTTTTAAAATGAGGTATTTAGGGAAAGAAAAAATTAAAACCATTTTCGGAAAAAAGACCAAAGCCATCGTGCTTTCCCCTATTTTACCTGCCAACAAAATTTTTTCGGGCAAAGATGCTATTAAAGCTTATTTCAGTGACGATGCCTCTCGCTTGCCCCTCAAAATTAAAGCAAGTTTATGGGTTGGCGCTGCAGAAGTCGATTTGGTAGAATATAAATAGGCTTGCTTAAAAACGCTGTATTGCTAAGGAATGGTATATAGTTAAGGTTAAAATAGTTTAATTGTTGATTTTTAGAGATTTAAGCTATTGTTTTAGCCGTTTAAATGCAAGGGTATTGGAATATATTTCAATAAAGTGGTGCACTAGTTTTTTAAATAGCATAGATAAGCCACCACAAGAAAAATAGCGATTGCCGAACACGCAATCCGCCGCAGAAGAAATGCCTTAATGCATTCATTTTAACATAAATAAAACCTATGCACCACAAAACATCTAGCACCGAAATAATAGCTTACATTGCTAAAATTCAAATATGTTTAAGTAGTCCCGAAATACACAAGTAATTAGGTCAAAACTACCGCTCCCCGATTTGTTGTCTCCACATGGCATAATACAACCCTTTTTCAGCCAACAAATTATCGTGGGTACCCGTCTCAATAACTTTACCTTTTTCTAGCACAAATATTTGGTCTGCATGCATAATGGTCGACAAACGATGCGCAATCATAACGGTAATATGTGTTTTATTGGCCGTAATGGTTTTAATGGTTTGGGTAATTTCTTCTTCCGTTATAGAATCTAAAGCAGAAGTGGCTTCATCAAAAACAATTAAATTTGGATTACGAAGCAAAGCCCTTGCAATAGACAAGCGTTGTTTTTCCCCGCCAGATATTTTCATCCCACCTTCCCCAATCACGGTATCTATACCGGCATCAGAACGCTCTAAAATATTGAAACAAGCAGCCATTCTCAACACCTTGATAATTTCATCGTCACTTGCTTTGGGATTTACAAACAGCAGGTTTTCTTTGATTGTACCCGAAAATAACTGCGTATCTTGGGTTACAAAACCTATTTGCGACCTCAGTTCATCGATATCAATTTGGCTAGAATCGATGTCGTTGTACAAAATTTTACCAATTTCAGGCCTATACAAACCGACCAATAATTTCA
>JBIKPL010000387.1:0-3335 GCA_044357485.1 Cytophagales bacterium | reverse complement strand
CCTGCGAATACGATTTATCTCCAGAATTTTTTTATTATAATTCGGTGTTGGTTAATGATTAAAACCAATGCCTTCTCCTGCTCTTCCGAATTACAGCTCACTGCTCACAGCTCTTCCGAATTTCTAATTCGGAAGCCCTATCGCAGGATTTGTAATCCATTTTCTTACAAATTAGTGGAGTATAAAGTTTTTCACGCAAAGGCGCGAAGGGAAAACACGCAAAGGACACGGACCTTCTCTTTCGAATTTGTGTATCTAACATACATGTTGTTGGAGAAGAACTCCAACAACGGCGAAAGTCAAACTTGACTTAATATATAAATTATTGACCAGAATAAATTGTATGTATTTTAAAATTAAAGGTCTTTTCATTTCTCTTTCATTTTCATTTCATAGTCAATAAAATCTTGTAAATGTTCCACACCTATGCGTTTGGCTATGATTTTTTTACTTTTATCCAACAGATAAATCATAGGTGTTGAAGTTACGTCAAACTCTTTACGGTGATCATGGTGACTTCCTTTATCCCAAACATTCAACCAATCGGTAAACTTATTTTTCACAATAAACTTTTTCCATTCTGGTTCATCCTTATCAATGTTTGCGGCATAAACCATTACCTGGCTTTTATTTTTCATAAAAAACTCATACAATTTAGGAGCATCTTTTTGACAATGTCCACAATTAGGTGAATAAAAGAACACCACAATATAGTTTGCGTTAACATCCCATAAATTTTTATACACATCAAGTGAATCTTTAAAGTATACATTCGGCATTATTTTACCGATAAGTAACCGTTCTTTAATATCCACCTGTTCTTTTATTTTATCAGTGGTCTTATTATCTACCCAGTATGCTTTGCCGGATAAATAATATTTTTTGTACAAATGAATGGTCAATGCGTCGATTCCCATAATTTTAGATTGCTCCGAATTGTTGGTAATATACCAAACGCAGTATTTAAACAACTCTTTATTGGTAGCAGCTTTGTTCAACAATTTATCTACTTCAACAATCATTGAATCTGGCGAATGAGGAATTACTTTATTGATAAACTCATCTAATTTAGGATGAAAAATCGGTGTTCTTAAAATATTGTCATCTGTCCAGTCAATATTGTCAAAATAATGATTTCTGTAATAAAAATAAGCGTAGTTAGAATCTAATGGGTTGGGGTTTTCAGGAATTTCAATTTCATTGGAAGCTTTAAACACCTTGGTAACAAAAGAACCTGTATGGGTTTCCATAAATGTTTTTCTATATTCGGAAACTTCTTTATCAATGGCAATCAATTGATTGGTTACATTTATGGAATCTGTTTTACTATTTTTCCTTAAGTCTTGCACTTGTTTGTCCTTGGTATTTACATATTTTAAGTAATCATAGAACACCGTATTTTCCGAAGAATTGGTAATTGTCATATTTCTTACAAAATCTGCAGTATCGGTTTCCATCGAAAAATTTTGCTCATCCGTAATGATGGTTTCAAAATAATTATTCCCTGGCAATACAATTAAATAAATCCCTCCATCGAGTTTTGAATTTCCTTCAAAAGTAAAATTACCTTTTTCATCAACTTTTGCGGTGTCTCTGAGGTATTGTTTGTCACCATAATAGTTGGCCAAATAACAAACCGTATCCCTCAATCCGTTTACTTTTATTTTGATGGCATATTTTTCTTCTACCTTTATTGTTGGAGTAGGAGTAGTAATTTTAGAGGAAGTTGACGTTGATTTTTTAGTCTGTTGTGCATTCACTCCCAAAATAAAACTGAACATTACGATGCTTATGATTCCCTTTTTAATTCCCAAATGTGCCATATACCAATTTTATGTCAACCAATTACCAATATGCAATAACCTTAAAAAAACGCAAAATAGCAGCATAAATTGCATTTTTCAATCTGCTAAAATATTTATACCCTAAATAAAACAAAAAAGCCTGAAGAAAAAATCTTCAGGCTTTTTTTGTTTAACTTCTAATCAACCAAGTCATAGTTTGTTGCATTCGCTTGATTGTTCGTATATTCCTAATTCATAGCATTAGGTAACCGTTTGGTTATCAAATTTTTCTATTCATAAAAATTCACAGATAAAAGGGCAAAAAAAAAGCGTTATGTTTATACAGCATAACGCTTTCAAATGGAGGTCCGGACGGGACTCGAACTTGTTAATTCTTCACTAATTTATGCATCGTTATTTCATTGTTTGTTTTTACCTGAAGCAAATACTGTCCTAATGGTAAAAAGTCAAGATTTTGAATTTGACCTTTAAAGGACTTCCCTTGTATTATGAACTGTCCTGCCATGTTATAGATGGAATAGTCGTAATCTTCATTTAGTCCTTTGATAGCAAAGTGATTGTCAAATGGGTTTGGAAAAACTGCGGTTGAAAAAGTCGTGTCAAGTTCATTAATACTAGTTATCTCCCGCGGAGTTCCGTAACTGCCGACAAATTCAACCGAACAGTCTTCGTAAATTTTAAATTTCCAGTATCGTCTTGCTATACAACCTGATAGACAGTCCTCCCAACCAACTGAGTAAATCAATTCAATATGGTTAGAATAAATTGTCGATGTTATATCATCTCCGTCACCATACCATTCACTAGGGTCTGAAAAGAAAACACCAGGAATCGTTTCATAGATGTCTGTCAATGGCTGAATATTGTAGTTGCTGTTAGATTGAAAAAAAACGGTATGGTATTCCGTAAGTTCAGAATTTGTTAAATAATCTGTAACATTCAAATTGTACAAATTTGTTAAGCTGTCTATCGTTGAATTTCCAGTCGGGAAAATACCTTTTTTAAGTTGCTGCATCCATGTCAAGTTTGAGTCTGCGGATACATAAAACGAATTAATGTTGGGATTAGGAAATGAATGAATGTTATACATTGTAATAACCGTGTCTCTTGCTGGTAAAGAGGTTGCATTATAAACGGCTAGCATAGCATGCAGTATAGTGTCTTTATGTGTTTTAGGTATTTCAATGCTGTCGATATACGTAAGGTTTTGCTGGTATATTTTTCTCACCGTTAACCTGTCCGCATCTGCATTGTATTTTTCAACAATACTGTTAGGTGCTGGGCAAGATGAAGCAACAATTTGTCCAAAACTAAATTGGGTAGAAATTGTCAATGCAATAATTGAAATGATTTTTTTCATACTGTTTTTTTTAAAGATATTGACTAATATTCGTATATTAGTAATTCATGGTATCAGGTAACCAGGGCAAACGCATTAAAAATTCATGAGTATTTTTAAATAGTCTAGATTCATGAGAGCAAATCTTTGTTTTCTTTTAATACTGCATGTTTTAGTTTTATCATTTTTAA
>JBIKPL010000093.1:0-9126 GCA_044357485.1 Cytophagales bacterium | reverse complement strand
TATATTTATGAACCACAAAACTTAAGTAAGTTTCAGCTCATAGACTCTTGCTTCAACTTTACGAGCACCATCAAGGCATCAATTCCTCCCTATTTAAACAAAACGATATGGCAGGTAAACAATGAAACAGCAGCCATTGAAAAAGCCAATACAGCAAATGAAACAACAGTCAATTACAATTTCCCTGCAATAGGAAAAAACAGCATCAACGTGAAGGGTTATATCAACAATTGTTTATTATTAGATTCTACCTTGGTCGTGGATATTGTCAATTGTGACATTGAAACTAAAAACACCTTTACCCCAAATGATGATGGACAAAATGATTTTTGGGAAATAAAAGGCATCGAAAAATTCCCCACAGCCATGATAGAAATCTTTGACCGTTGGGGACGAAAAATGAAGGTCATCCATAAAAACATTCCGCTTCAAGCTTGGGATGGCAAAAATGAAGACGGCACGATGGTAGAAAGTGGCACGTATTACTACCTAATCAATTGTGCACATCCTTCCATACGTATTAAAGGTTATATCAATGTTTACAAATAAATAGGTGTAGTGTGTTGTAATTCTGCTCTTCTTGCTCTTCCGAATTTCTAATTCGGAAGCCCTATCATAGGATTTGTAATCCGTTTTCTTGCAAATTAGTGGAGTGTATATTTTTATTTCCTGCTCTTCCGAATTTATAATTCGGAAGCCCTATCGTAGGATTTGCAATCCGTTTTCTTGCAACCTGCTCTTCCTGCTTTTCCGAATTTGTAATTTGGAAAAGCAGGATTTATAACCCGTTTTCTTGCAAATTAGTGGAGTGTATATTTTTTCAATTAGCTGTTTGACTTGTTCCGAAGGGCATCTCGAACTATTGATCAAATAGGATTCTTAAATTTATCCACATGTTATATTTTGAACAATAAAATATTTTTATAAATGAGGGGTGAGTAATTAAAAATATCGCTTAGGTTGATAATCGGCAACTATAATTCCCTTACTTGTAGTAAAATAAATTGGTTATGAAAAAAAACAAAAGCAATATAGTGTTAGCAATAGTGCAAGAAAAATGTCCTCAATGTAGCGATAGTAAAGTATTTCATAAACCAAAGCATTTTTTTGCGCTTATCCCCCAAATGAAATCAGCTTGCGAAAACTGTGGTTACCACTATGAACGCGAGCCAGGTTTTTACCAAGGCGCAATGTTTGTAAGTTATGGATTGAGTTTAATCGAAGGCGTAATTTTATTTTTCGTCCTTCAGTTGGCGGCGCCCAATATGCCAACCTTAACAGTAGTCTCCAGCATCATTGCCCTCATATTTTTACTTTCAATGCGCAATTTTAGGCTATCAAGAATGATTTGGTTGTATTTGTTACCACAATAAATGAGTATCGCTCAAAAAAATAACTAAAAACCAAAACCCTACCTAATCCTCAACTTCCGCCCCACTTTCAATGTAGTTCGCATGCTTATCCCGTTCATTTTACATAAACGAGCAGCAGGAATTTTAAACCTCCTACTAATTTCAGAAATGGTATCGCCCGGACCAACTTTGTGCGAATACACTTTTCTGGCCCGGTTGAGGTATTGAAAATTATCTTTGGTAATCAAGCATATTCTACTGATGAGCTGTTCTTCTTCAAAATCATAGAAATATTCGGCGTCAATGGCAGACCCTTCAAACCGTACTTCATAATGCAAATGCGGCCCAGTACTTCTTCCAGTATTTCCACCCCAGCCAATGAGTTCTCCTGCTTTTACATATTGACCCACTTCTACTAAACTTTTGATAAGATGTCCGTAAAGGGTTTCTAAGCCATTATAATGGCGCACCATCACATAATTGCCATAGCCACCGGCATCGAATTTACTAATCCTGACAATACCATCGAAAGCTGCAAAAATAGAATCTCCCATATCTAATTCTAAATCCGTACCGTAATGCCAACGGTATTTTCGGGTACCAAAATCACTGGTTACTTCTGTTTTTTTAACCGGTACTGACCAATAACGCCCCTGGGTAGAATCGTATAAAACAATTTGAACGGTATCATTAAATCGTGAATGATCGATACGATAAGGATTCACGCTTCGAGAATCCCACACAGCATAATGTTCAGAAATTTTTACCCAAACACAATCCAACTTCATTTCTTCTGCTACTTCTACAATGCTAATTTCCCCATCAGCAATAGAGGTAGTATCTTCTGAAGTGATGGTAAGTTTTTTTCTAGGATCAAAAACAGATTTAGAAGCATCTGAATAATCATCAAATTCATCCCCTTCGTCTTCATGAATAATAGTAGTATCGGCTTCAACAGGTGCGATATCTGGTGTTTTGATATTTAAAAATTCGCTGTTGCCTCTTTTACCCGGTTGTGCAAACGCACACACCATCGTCGAGAGTGAACAAATCAGAATCAATAATAACCTTTTAAAACCCATGCTTTACTATTTTGCGGCAAAATATTGCCAATATGTTATTTTTTCGAATAAACGAAAACTTCCTAATTTCAAAAATAGCAAATATTCGCTACAAAAGAAATACCCTCCGTTTGACTTATACCGAAGGGTTTGTACTAAAATACAGCGGCAACAAGCTTTTTACTTTTGCTAAAGTAGCCGCCATCGATAATTCACTCATGCCACCAGCCGCATTGGCATGTCCGCCACCACTAAAGTGTTCTGAAGCCAAGGTATTTACTGGATTTTCTTTTCCTTTTGACCTGAATGAAATCTTAATCATGCCATCTCTTTCAGAAAAAAACATTGCCGCTTTCATTCCTTTGATAGACAAAGCCAAATTAACCAAGGCATCGGTATCTCCTTTTTGGTAATTGTATTTCACCAATTCTTCGTTGGTCAAAGAAATTATAGCCACTTGATATGCATCAATTACTTCCAACTTTTCACTTAAGGCATAGCCTTGAATTTTTAAACGCCCAAGGGTATTGTTGTCATTTAAATTTTCGTGAATTACATGGTGTTTCACTCCCGCATCTAAAAGCATCGCCAACAATTGATGCGTACGAGGTTGTACAGAAGGAAATCTAAAAGAGCCAGTATCTGTCAAAATGCCCAAATACAAAGGCGTACCAATAGCACCATTTAAAAGATGTGTATTTTCTGATTGCACGATTAATTCCACAATCAACTGTGAAGTAGAACAAACAGCGGTTTCAGAGACAGTAATTGTTGCAAAATCTTGAGGATTAAGATGATGGTCAATCATGATTTTTTTGCAAGAGGCTTGTTCGAGCATAACTTGCATTTCTGGCCCTACCCTATCGGTACCGTTATAATCTAAACAAAAGATAAGGTCCGCTTTCTCAAAATGACTCTTGATAAGGTCTTGGTGCTGCGTAATGGTTAATATTTGGTCAATATTTTCGAGCCAAGCTAAAAAATCAGGCGCAGGATCAGGATGGCAAACTACTGCCGTTTTGCCTAATTTTTCTATAAAATGCAACAAACCCAAAGAACTACCTACCGAATCGCCATCAGGAGATTTATGTGCCGTGATAACAATATGATGAGAGGCTTTAATCTCTTCTACAATTTGAAGGTATTGGTTCATTTTTATGGGATTGATTTGAGTTTCAAAGGTAGTAAAATCATAGCATTTAATACCCTAAAATAATCAAAACCTGAAACAACTGATTTTAATTTGCTCTTTTACTTAGGGCTTGCTGAAAAACTCAATTTGCATAACTTGTAAGTCATTTTTAGCAAATGTACTTAAAATTATTAGGTTAAAATGACCACTCCATTTAATTGAAATGATTGGCTAATTCGCTTTTTGTTAGCGGGAAAGGCTTTGTTTGAGCGCTGCCTTTGTTGTGGGTTGAGGTAGCTTTTAATACGATGTGATTTAACCACAAGAAAAAAAGCGAGTGCCGATCACGCAATCCGCCGCGGTGGAAACGCCCTACGAAATAAATAACTTATCTATGTTACTCAAAACAAACTTTTACGACACTTTAATAAAATAACTCCCCTTGCATTTAAACGGCTTAAAATAGCTTAAAATTTTAAAAATCAACTATTAAACTATTTTTTAGCATACCCTATTTACGAAAGAAAATGAGGATTACAGTTTGTTGATTTCGTTTTCAGATAATCCTGTTAATTCAGCAATTTCAAAAGGGCTAAGGCCTTTTGATTTCATTTTCCTAGCGACTTCGATTCTCCCTTCCATCTTACCTTCAATTATTCCTTCCATCTTCCCTTCCAACTTCCCTTCTATCTTACCTTCGATTTTACCTTCCATTATTCCTTCCATCTTTCCTTCCAACTTACCATCGTCGAAAGCGGTATCAACGGTATTTTTATAGTCTCTGTAAATTTTTAAATTCATTTCGTAGCTTTCAATTTCGGATGGTCCAAACCGTGCGATTTCGGCTTTTTCAAAAGCTTGGGTAAATACTTCGTCTTTAAACATAGCAGGAATGGTTTGAAGGTCTTCTAAATGTTTGATAAAATAAAGCCATTTATCTAACCTCGTAACCAGGTTATCTTCACTCAAATTAAAATTGGGCATTTCAAGGTAAATGTAGGTCAACTTGTCGTAAAACGTTTTGCCATTTTTGTTTTTAAGTTTGATATTGTGTACCACTTCACTTTTCTCAGGTTCCGATTCATAATCATCAAAGGTAAAATCAAGAATACCGATACAGTAAACCGCTTTCAAGTTATAATTCCAATCTCCTTTTTCGGCCTGTTCTCTAATCGGAAAAGTAGAATAATAGATGGTTCTTTCTTTAAAGTAATTCTGTTTGGCTTTTTGCAGTTCGACGATAAATTTTTCGCCTTTGTCTGTTTCACAATAAATGTCATAAATCGCTTTCCTGTCAGCGTCACTTTGCCCAAGTTGCGATGTATTTTTAAAAGTAAGCTCAGCAATGGTGTGTTCTTGAGGCAAAAGGGCATTTAAGAAGTCGAGCAAAAGTGGTTTGCTGGCTTCTTCTCCAAATATTTTTTTAAAACCAAAGTCGGTAAATGGATTAATATATTTTGCTTTCATAACAATAGGTTAAAATGTAAACAAAAATAAACAAATTATATTGAATTTTAACGTCTAAATTAAAATCATGCTTCATGCACAATCTTGCACCAATTTAATATCCCAAAACAAATATTAAAATTTGATCCACTAACAGTGCTATTAAAACCATTTGTGAATCAAACTTCAACCACACAAAGGTAATCTATTAAAAACCAGTATTTTCCTTGATTATTTTAAGACATTGCACCGTATTGTTTTTAGTGATGTTAAGCATATAAATTCCTTTAGGCAAATCATTACCAAACGTAAAGTCAACATTGGATTTCAATTGAAATGACTGCACCACTTTCCCTGCAACATCGATGATATCAACACTTGCCTCTTCCCCATTTTTCAAGTCGTGTAGCAATTCTTTCAAAGTAGTTTCGGTTGAAAATGGATTGGGATACAATTCAAAACCTGTTAACACTGCTTTATTGACTACAATGACATGGCTGTATTTAACGATACCATTGCCATCATAATAATAAAACCTATAAAAAGTTTTAAGATTGGTATTGTTTTCAGTAAAAGAAAGCTGATTCCCAAGGGTTTTGTTTAAACTGGTAAAATTGAGGCTATCCAAAGACTTTTCAAAATACAAGGTATCTGGAATAAACGAATTGAGGCCATACGTATATTGAATAGTATTGATACCATTGTTATTGACTCCAGCAAAGCTATTCAACGCCAACACCGAAGGGTCGGTACTAAAGGCTTTGGAACTTAAAGTTAAAAATAACAAACCATCTCCTAAACCAGCAATGGTGGTTTCCATGCACACATAATCACCTGGTTCTTCAAAAAAAGTAAACAAACTGGTATTGAATTCTTTATGCCATAAATTTGCATTGTGTGCAGGCGAAAAATTGCCTTCTTCTCCTGTATGTTCTGCAGCAGTGGAAGGCCCTTCAGCAAGTTCCCCTTCAGGAAACACCAATGCATTTAATTTGTAAATTTGCGCATAAGAAGTCGTTATGCCTGTTGTAAACTTTTTATGGGCTAAAAAAGACAATCCCCAATTGTTAGTTCCAAATAAATAATCGGTGACATTATAAGCAAAATCATCATAAATCGTAGTTGATTTTTTAAACTGTTTATACAAGATGGCATTGCTCGCAACAGACAGTTGACTGTATAAACTCCCCCATACCGATTCATGTGGTAAACCCCAAATATTGCCTGTTTGAGTAGCATTGGTATTAAAATTATCTAAATCGGTAAGCAATGCAGTTTCAGCAGCAGGGTAATTGGCTACGATTCTGTTGTTTAAAAGGATATTTAAATTCCCCCAAGCCGACCAATAACCAGCATCAGCAGTTAAAGCATAGGCTTTTGCATCAGTTAAATAAGCCGTTATATTGGTTAATCGGTACAATTCAATGGCCGCTAAACCCATATTGTCTTCAATGGAAGCATCTTTATAAAATATAGCGCCCCCACCTTGGCACCAAGCAGGCGTACCAGTTGCCGCTTTAGCCGCAGTGTATATTTGAATGGCCATATTTTTATATTTGGTAGCTTCAAGGCTTAATCCTTTGTCTGAAAACACCTTTGAGCCCAAAGCCAAGGCCGCAATGGTGGTCCCCATCTGAGGTCTAGACAAATTGGAATAGCACTCTCTTTTGCCATTCAATAAATCATTTTCAGGCAAACGATTTCCTTGGTTGTGGTCCTTAGCTCCCCCTACTTGAATAATAAAAATTCCTGTTTTAGGATTCGTTTTAGCAAGGTATTCTAAGCCCCATTTACATTCATCTAAAAGATCATCTAAAGCAGTTTTGCTATACTTTTTAACACCATCAAAAAGTTCGGGCGCTTCTTCATAGGCTCTTAATAAATTGTAGGTTAAATACGAAGTGGTAGTGGTAAACTTAATATAATCTCCTGCATCATAATACCCTCCTGACATATTCACTTTCATGGCATCAACCCTAGCAGCCCAAGTGCCATTGTTGGTTCCTGTTCTTTCAAAAACAGCTGACGAGGAATCACCTAAATGAGAAATTCCGTGCAAATAGGCATCGGCCGAACCACTTCTTCTCGCCCTGATTGTTTTTAAAACACTGTGTACCAATGCCGCATGATTCCTATCTTTGATAACAATCTTAACAGGGGTTATTCCGGTAACGGTAAGGGTATATACCCCTTTGGTTTTAAGCGTTGAAATATCTAGTAAATGATTAAAAGCTTTGGGTGTATAATTTCCTGCAGCAGCAATACTTGTGGTTAAGGTGCCTGATAATACACTTTTATTATTTACATCAGTAATAGACCAAGCAATTCCTGAACAGTTTTCATCGGCAATTACGAATAACTTTTTAGGTCTATTAAGCTCATAACCCGATTGGTTATAACGTATATATTTTGCAGCAAACAACTGAAATTGTATGAATAGAAAAGCGAGGGTAATGATTTTTTTCATAAGTAAAATAGGGGGATTTATATAGCTATATATAATAAAACAAGCACAGGTAACTGCAATGTTTTCAAAAATATTTTCAGCATCTCCGTAACCATAACACTAATGACAAAATTCTAACCTAAAAAGGCAGCAATTGTACCAATAAATTTATATACTTTTAAATCGAAGATACTTCATTGAACTAATTGTGCACCTTTATACTTTAAGCAATAGGATGTCATCATAATTCAACATTTACAACCTCAATAACACGCATGGAAACAGAAAGAAAACAACATTGGGAAAAAGTTTATGAAACTAAAAATCCAAACGAAGTTAGCTGGACACAAGAAGTACCACAAACTTCGCTTGACTTTATCGGAGCAAGTGGCTTACCAAAGTCAGCCCAAATCATTGATATTGGAGGAGGAGACAGCAAACTGGTAGATTGTTTATTGGCGCTAGGATATGAAAACATCACCGTATTAGACATTTCGGCAAAGGCCTTAGAAAAAGCCAAATTACGTTTAGGTGATAAAGCCAACCAAGTAACTTGGATTGAAAGTGACATCACGGCCTTTGAACCAACACGCACGTATGACATCTGGCACGATAGGGCTGTGTTTCATTTTTTAACCACACCTGCGCAAGTAGAAAAATACTTAGCCATCGCCAAACAATCGGTAAAAGACTTTTTAATCATCGGCACCTTTTCAGAAAATGGCCCTTTAAAATGCAGTGGACTTAACATTCAACAATACAACGAAACGTCCCTCTCGGATGTGTTCAACAATGGATTCACCAAAATTAAATGCCTCACCGAAGACCATACTACGCCATTTAACACCACCCAAAACTTCTTATTTTGTAGTTTCAAAAAAACAGAATAATCGATAGTTCATTAACATGGCTGCGTTAAAAAACTAAATTTTGTTGATTTCGTTTTCAGAAAGTCCTGTTAATTCAGCAATTTCAAAGGGGCTAAGTCCCTTTGATTTCATTTTCCTAGCGACTTCGATTCTCTCTTCTATATTACCTTCGATTTTACCTTCCATTATTCTTACCATCATCGAAAGCGGTATCAACGGTATTTTTATAGTCTCTGTAAATTTTTAAATTCATTTCGTAGCTTTCAATTTCGGATGGTCCAAACCGCGCAATTTCGGCTTTTTCAAAAGCTTGGGTAAATACTTCGTCTTTAAACATAGCAGGAATGGTTTGAAGGTCTTCTAAATGTTTGATA
Organism: Cytophagales bacterium; assembly: GCA_044357485.1. Taxonomy (GTDB): domain Bacteria; phylum Bacteroidota; class Bacteroidia; order Cytophagales; family UBA9547; genus CALPQG02. Next base: position 446 of record JBIKPL010000093.1, on the reverse strand, counting down.
AAATAAAGCCATTTATCTAACCTCGTAACCAGGTTTTCTTCACTCAAATTAAAATTGGGCATTTCAAGGTAAATGTAGGTCAGCTTATCGTAAAACGTTTTGCCATTTTTATTTTTAAGTTTGATATTGTGTACCACTTCACTTTTCTCAGGTTCCGATTCATAATCATCAAAGGTAAAATCAAGAATACCGATACAGTAAACCGCTTTCAAATTATAATTCCAATCTCCTTTTTCGGCCTGTTCTCTAATCGGAAAAGTAGAATAATTGATGGTTCTTTCTTTAAAGTAATTCTGTTTGGCTTTTTGAAGTTCGACGATAAATTTTTCGCCTTTGTCTGTTTCACAATAAATGTCATAAATCGCTTTCCTGTCAGCGTCACTTTGCCCAAGCTGTGATGTATTTTTAAAAGTAAGCTCAGCAATGGTGTGTTCTTGAGGCAAAAG
>JBIKPL010000386.1:0-3342 GCA_044357485.1 Cytophagales bacterium | reverse complement strand
CCGTTGGTAAAGAAACACTGGTTAATGAATTAGGGGTGGCATTGTAACAAATGGTTTGGGCTGTACCTATGCTTCCAGCACTTACAGCGGCATATACGGTAATCAATATACTAGCGCTATTGGCCGAACCACATGAAGAGCCTGATGTGGCGACACGTCGGTAATAGGTGTTGGTCGTTAAGGCACCTGGCGCATAAGTGGCAGAAGTGGCACCGCCAATCGTAGACCAGTTGCTGTTGTCCGTAGAACTTTGCCATGTGTAGGTAAAAGAACCGTCGCCACCCGATGGAGAAACCGAATTGGTTAATGAACTAGGTGTAGTATTGTAGCAAATCGATTGGGCTGAGCCTATACTTCCTGCACTTACAGCTGAACAAGATGAACAAGCGCCTTCATTATACCATTGGTGCCCATAGCAATAATTACCTGAGCCTGCCACACAAGAACTTGGTACCAATCCAGAATTATTATTATCGTACATATTGCGGTAATTAACTGAATTGTAACTTACTAAAGCATTGGCCATATAGGTAGAAGATCCACTAAAAGCTGTATTACAAGCCGTCATTGTTCTTTTATTTGCAACGTTATCACTGCTTAATGATTCATGTTTTACAATAATTAAACCTGCTGCCACTTCATCACTTCCTAATAATTTAATTCTATATTTAAAAGTACCACTTTCAGTGGGTGTACCAGAAATCAATATTTGATTATCAATATATATTGCATTAATCCCTTTAGGTAATCCAGTTGCTGATGTAATACCTGTTACGCCATTGGTACTGTGTAAAATTGTTGGCATCATAGTGTTGATTTTTATTTTAGGAGCATAAGAAGCTGGAGTTACCGCTTTTACAAAACAAACTCCTTCATCAATCCAGTTTGACCACTCACAACATGAATTTGTTTTAGGCTCACTATTAACATTGGTAAACCTTGCTGTATAATTATGTCCGTCTTTACTAACTTGATAAGGAGTTCCTAATGAACTTGTTGAATCTTGTCTATACTGAATGCTAGCATTCCATGTTGAATTACATGTTTGAGCAAACAACAAATTTAAATTTCCGCTTAATAATAAAATAATTATTAATGGAGTTTTTATATAATTGAATTGTGCTTTTTGAACGGACAACACTTCAGCTACTAAAGTAGTTTTTTCTTTTTTACGAATTATTGACATATTGTTGAGGGTGTGTATGTTTAATGGGTGTGTTATTTCAATGTAATTGTTGCGTTTAATGCTGTAATGAAGGCTTTTATAATTTGCTTTCTTTTACGTACGTATTTTTTTTATTGTTACGTATTTATGTTTTTTTATACAAATTAATGCGTCAGGAACAAAGGTAGTGTAAATTTTAAATACCTGCTATTGTCGTATTAAAGACAGCTTGGGTTGTAAAGCTACCGAGTGCTTTGCTTTTGGCTATGATGTTGTACTGTATTTGGCATATCATGAATAAACTGAGACAAGGCTCCAAGTTTTTGAGTGGTGTGAATTTTTTTTTTTTGTATCTGAGCTACTACCTAAAGGATGTTTGGCAAAATTATAATTGAAGTAAATTACTGGTTTTGAAATTAATTTGGGGATCATAATTTTTTTCGTTGAGGATAGGTTCTGCTTTAAAGACAAACGTGGTTACAAAAAGTAACATGATTTTTGAAAAAAAATACCAACAAGTAAAAAAAAACTATTTTTAAATAGTTTAAGTATTGATATTTAGAGTTTTAAGTGTTTGGTTTGAGCTTGCCATGAAAAGGGGTTTGAATTGGTTTTTCGAAAAGTATTGCCCTAATTTAGGCTTGTAAAAAACTCAAATACTAATTTTTAAATTCAAATAGGTTTAAATTTTCACGCCAAGCTCTTCCTGATTTGATATTTATAAGTGATTCCAAATTACCAAAGTCTTTGTGTGAAAACATTGTATTAAATTTCACGCAAAGGCGCAAAGGGAAAACACGCAAAGGACACATCGGTATATAATTTCGAAAATTACTTTAGTGAATCTTTGCGTACAACTTTGTGCCTTTGCGTGAGAAATAGGTTTAAATTTTCACGCCAAGCTCTTCCTGATTTGATATTTATAAGTGATTCCAAATTACCAAAGTCTTTGCGTGAAAACATTGCATTAAATTTCACGCAAAGGCGCAAAGGGAAAACACGCAAAGGACACAGCGGTATATAATTTCGAAAATTACTTTAGTGAATCTTTGCGTACAACTTTGTGCCTATACGTGAGAAAAAGTGTTTAAATTTTCACGCCAATACACTAAGATACTTAGGGACTGAAAAACTCAATTCACATCATTTGTAATTCATTTTTAGCAAATACACTTAAAATTATGATGCTAAAATGGCCACTCCATTTAATTGAAATGATTGGCTAATTCGCTTTGCGTTAGCGGGAGAGGCTTTGTTTGAGCTCGTTTTTCTTGTGGATTGAGGTAATTTTTTAATACGCTATGATTTTACCACAAGAAAAATAGCGAGTGCCGATCACGCGACCGAAGGGAACGCCCTACGAAATAAATAGCTTATCTATGCTATTAAAATTAAACTAGTGTACCATTTTAATGAAATCAAATTAAATACCCTTGTCTTTAAACGGTTAAAGCAATAGGATAAATTTCTAAAAATCAACAATAAACTATTTTTCAGCAACCCCTACTTAAAGGTGACTTTATTAGGCTTTGTATTGTAACCGATACAATTGTTCGTAATAGCCTTTTTGTGCTAAAAGTGATTCATGATTACCTATTTCTTTGATTTCACCTTTGTCTAATACCACAATTTGAGAAGCATTTTGTATGGTCGATAATCGGTGGGCAATGACAATGGCGGTACGGTCTTTCATCATCAGGGCAATGGCACGTTGAATGACTTCTTCCGTGGCGGTATCTACAGAAGAAGAGGCTTCGTCTAAAATAATGATTTTAGGATTAAATACCATGGCACGAATAAAGGAGATCAATTGTCTTTGCCCAACAGAAAGTGTTGCTCCTCTTTCCATCACATTATACGACAGGCCTCCAGGCAATTGTGCAATAAAATGCGCCGCGCCAACCAAGTCTACCGCATAATGTACTTGTGCTTCGGTAATGGTGGGGTCGCCAAGGGTAATGTTATGGTAGATGGTATCAGAAAATAAAAATACATCTTGTAAAACCACCCCAATGTTTCGCCTCAAAAAAGACAAATCGTATTGCGCTATGGAAGTACCATCGATGGTAATGTCACCCTGATTAATGTCATAAAACCTGCTTAATAGGTTGGTAATGGATGATTTTCCTGCACCTGTAGCACCAACAAATGCAATGGTTTTACCCGCATTAACTTGA
>JBIKPL010000385.1:0-3345 GCA_044357485.1 Cytophagales bacterium | reverse complement strand
TATTAAAAATAAGGTATAGAATAATTATAAAAAGATTATTGGTATTCATCCTCAATAAATGGAGGTAATCAAAAAAAAATCACAAAAAAAGATGCTTGATTTGGGCAAGCATCTTTAAATAAGGGAAATCAAGGCGTATAATTTAAATTAATGTCCTTATTTCATTTAATGTTTCTTCTGTTAATGGCTTAGTGACATACTTAAAGACGAATTCATTATCATTCATTCTTTCGATGTCTTGTCGATTATCAGAACTTGTAAGAATGACCACTTTAGATTTGTTTTTTAATGTATCAGAATATTTTTCAAATTCATAAAGAAACACATAACCATCAACAATAGGCATACTGATATCAAGAAATATAATATCGGGCAATGTTTCAGGATTATGTTGATTTTCTTCTAAAAATTCGAGGGCACTTTTACCGTTATTTTTTACCAGTACTTTATCTGCGAATTTAGAAAGTTCTATCATTCGTTGGCTAATGTAATTGTCTACATCATTGTCATCAACCAACATTACACTTTTGTAAGATTTAATACTCATAATTTACTTAAATTAATAAGGCGTTTACTGATTCAGTAAACGCCTTAAGATTATTCAGAAACACTTTTTTTAGCAATGTTCAATATTAATTGATCACCGTCAATGTAATCTACTAATATTGTATCGCCTTCTCCTACTTCACCTTTCAATATTTCTTCAGCCACAGGATCTTCTAAGTATTTTTGAATGGCCCTATTCAATGGTCTTGCACCATATTGTTGATCATAGCCTTTATCAGACACAAAATCTTTGGCTTTTTCTGTAAGTTCAATTTTATAACCTAAGTTATTTAAACGAACAAATAATTTACCCAAGCTAATGTCAATAATTTTGTGAATATGCTCTCTTTGAAGCGAATTAAAGATAACAACATCATCTAATCTATTTAAAAACTCAGGAGAAAATGCTTTTTTCAAGGCATTTTGAATTGAGGCTTTCATATTGTCCTCCATGGTATCCACTTTGGTTTTGGTATTGAAACCAATACCGCTGCCAAAATCTTTTAATTCACGGATACCAATATTAGAAGTCATGATAATAATCGTGTTTCTAAAATCGACCCTACGACCCATGCCATCGGTTAAGATACCATCATCTAATACTTGAAGTAATATGTTGAACACATCTGGATGTGCTTTTTCAATTTCATCAAGTAAAATAACGCTATATGGTTTACGTCGAATTTTTTCAGTTAATTGACCACCCTCTTCATAACCAACATAGCCGGGAGGCGCTCCTACTAAACGAGACACAGAGAATTTCTCCATATACTCACTCATGTCAATTCTAACTAAAGCATCGTCTTTATCAAACAAATAGGTAGCTAAAGCTTTGGCAAGTTCTGTTTTTCCAACACCAGTTGGTCCCAAGAAAATAAACGAACCTATAGGTTTTTTAGGGTCTTTTAAGCCAACTCTAGTACGCTGAATGGCTTTCACCAGTTTTTTCACTGCCTCATCTTGGCCAACAACTCTTTCTTTCAAGTCGTCACCCATTAAAAGAATTTTATCACTTTCGTGTTGAGAAACTTTACTAACAGGAATTCCTGTCATCATTGCAATCACTTCAGCAACGTTTTCTTCTTTAACAGCATAACGTTTTTGTTTGGTTTCTTCCTCCCATCTTAATTTCGCATTTTCCAATTGATCCAACAATTTTTTCTCTTTGTCTCTCAACTGTGCTGCTTCCTCATATTGTTGACTTTTAACAACTTGGGTCTTAGATTTTTTAACATTTTCAATTTGTTCTTCCAAGATAATAATATCTTGAGGAACGTGAATATTGTTAATATGAACCCTAGCACCAGCTTCATCCAACACATCAATAGCCTTATCTGGCAAATGACGATCGGTGATATAGCGATCAGTTAATTTCACACAAGCGTCAAGCGCTTCTTGTGAATACGTCACATGGTGATGTTCTTCGTATTTGTCTTTGATATTATTCAGGATCTGAATTGTTTCTTCAGGAGTGGTGGCATCCACCATTACAATTTGAAAACGTCGTGCCAAAGCCCCATCTTTTTCAATGTATTGACGATATTCGTCAAGTGTCGTTGCCCCAATACATTGTATATCTCCCCTCGCTAAAGCTGGTTTAAACATATTAGAAGCGTCTAATGAGCCTGAAGCACCACCAGCACCGACGATGGTATGCAACTCATCAATAAACAAAATCACTTCAGGCGATTTTTCGAGCTCATTCATCACCGCTTTCATTCGCTCTTCAAATTGCCCTCTATACTTAGTCCCTGCTACCAAAGAAGCTAAATCAAGTGTTACGACACGTTTATCGAATAACACACGAGAGACTTTTTTCTGTACAATTCTTAAGGCTAATCCCTCCGCAATGGCAGTTTTACCTACACCCGGCTCTCCAATTAAAATAGGATTATTTTTCTTTCTACGACTTAAAATTTGAGCTACTCGCTCAATTTCTTTTTCACGTCCAACAATAGGATCTAATTTACCATCTTCTGCCACCTTGGTCAAATCACGGCCAAAATTATCTAAGACAGGTGTTTTAGATTTTTCGGCAGCACCTGAGCGAGAAGCGCCTGATCCTGCATTTCCTGATGAACCGCCTCCAAATAATTTAGAGTCATCACCATCATCATCTGTATCTGGTCCAGCCATTGGATTATAAGACTGGTACTCAAGAAGTTCTTTTATTACGTCGTAGTTCACTTGAAATTTATGTAAAATCTGAGTTGCTAAATTATCTTTATCTCTCAAAATAGAGAGCAACAAATGTTCTGTACCTATTAATTCACTTTTAAATATTTTTGCTTCTAAATAAGTTATTTTCAACACTTTCTCTGACTGTCGTGTTAAAGGAATATTAAGTGAATTTTTAGCATTTGAATTGGCTGTATTTAAAGTAACAAGTTCTATATGGTCTTTTAATTCATCCACAAGCACCCCCAATTTCTTAAGTAGCCCAACGGCAATGCCCTCCCCTTCTCTAATCATTCCTAGTAGAAGGTGTTCAGTACCAATATACTCATGATTCAAACGAAGGGCTTCTTCTTTACTAAGAGATATCACTTCTTTTACTCTGTTTGAAAATTTAGCTTCCATAGTTATCCGCTTTTAATACGGTTTTATCGGTAAATATAATGATTATATCAATAATTCCACATTTCTTTTATTGAAATTGTGCAATTACAATTAATGGCTTTTACAAAACTATTTTTTAATTCTACTTTAACAGATTAGATTATACTTTCTCTTTATAATATCGATTGATATCTTTTTGTCGTTTTTGATGCCTTCGTGCTATTTTTTCTTCTGCAGGTA
>JBIKPL010000384.1:0-3347 GCA_044357485.1 Cytophagales bacterium | reverse complement strand
CTCCATTTAATTGAAATGATTGGCTAATTCGCTTTGCGTTAGCGGGAGAGGTTTTGTTTGAGCTCATTTTTCTTGTGGGTTGAGGTAATCTTTTAATACGCTATGATTTTACCACAAGAAAAATAGCGAGTGCCGATCACGCGACCGAAGGGAACGCCCTACGAAATAAATAGCTTATCTATGCTATTTAAATCAAACTAGTGCACCACTTTAATGAAATAATATCCCTTGCATTTAAACGGCTAAAGCAATAGTTTAAATATCTAAAAATCAACAAATAAACTGTTTTTCAGCAGCCCTTATTTATTTGATTCAATTGAAATGAATAATTCAAATTGCTAAGTCAGAAACCTTTTATACCATCCTACAAAAGCTTTCAATCATTAAAAGCGTTTCTTTTTTACGTTCAAACATGCCCATGTGCCCGGTGTGATTTAAAATTTGTACCATACAATTTTTAGGGAATTGAATTTGAGCCAAACTCATTTCAAATGGAACGGCGGTATCTTGTTTGCCAATAATATATAAAACAGGGATCTGCAAGTTTTCCAATACCTGTGTTCGGTCTACACGGTCTCTCATGGCTACTGTTACCGCTAATATTGTGTCTATATTTGTTTGTAGGCCAATTTGAATGGTGCTGTCGATGGTTTTTTCAAGTTTTTTTCTTGAGGTATGAAAAAATAAAGCGGGTACAAATGGTTTGATAAAAGCGGCAACACCATGCGCTTGAATGTATGCCATGGTTTTGTTTCTGTTTTCTTGTTTTTCTGGTTTGTCGGCAAAGGCGGTGGAATGAAACATGCCTAATCCAAGTAACATGTTGGCGTGTTTTTCTGCGAAAGCCAAGGCAACATATCCTCCCAAAGAATGTCCTATCATTACACAATGGCTAATTTGTAAGGAGCTTAATAATTCCGCCACAGCTTCGGCCATGGCCTCCATACTGCAATTTTCTTTGTCTAAGGCACTTTCTCCAAAGCCAGGCAGGTCAACACAAATCACCCGGCAGTGTAAAGCTAAACTTGGTGCGAAATCTGCCCAAATGGCTTTGGATTCACAAAATCCATGAAGTAATACCAACGGCATTCCTGCACCAAGTTCATTGTAGCTTAACTGTAACATATTTTGATTTTGATTACGACCTATAAAATGAAGCGGTTGCCATTTGGATAGCATTAAATCACTTCTTTTAAATTCATTTCCTACAAATTAACTAATTTTAATAATTTAATTTATATTGTGGAAGGTTTAATTCAAATTTGATGAGTACTTGCGGATATCTTTGTCCTAAATGTGAAGGCGCTGGATTTTTATCGAACAACGAAATTTGTGATTGGTGTTGTCCTGCACTTCCTCCAACTAAACCTTCGGTCTGTGCCGAAGAATTAGCCGATTGGATTTCGATGGTACATGAAGGGCCTTGTTGTGCTGATAGACCTGAAGAAATTAAATAATGATATCCGATGAAATATAGCCTTACTTTTCTGTTAGCTATTACTTGCCTTATAGTTAATGCTCAAACCATACAATGGGCAAGCAAAGTTGTAAAAGTGTCTTCACAACGATCAACCACTAAAGGGGGAGCGGCGAATCAGGCTTTTTTTAAAACCCAATTGTTTTCCTCAAAATGAGGCTGGTCAAAGCCGTGCCGTTTGGAAACCTTCACTTAAAACAGCGCAAGAATTTATCCAGGTAAGTTTTGATTTTCCGATGAAAATAAAACAAGTCATGGTGGCCGAAAATAAACGTCCCGGTGCCTTGGTGGCAATTATGGCTTATGATAGTTTAAATAATGAATTTGAACTCAAGACATTTATGCCTCAATTTACAGCCTTAAGGAAAAGGATTTTTAGTGTAATTTTACCCGAAACATCTTTTAAAGTCCATTCACTCAAGTTAGTGTTCAACCATGCCGGCGCATTTGCAGACAGCGTGGAAATTGATGCCATAGGAATTAGCAATACCGAAGATTTACCCCTTATCAAAACCAATGATGTGCCGGGTTTAGAAAATATGGCTAAGCCCGAAAACCTTGGCGAAAATGTAAATTCAAAATTTATTGAGTTATTACCGGTCATCGCGCCTGATGGCAAAACCTTATACTATTCTCGTAGAGATCATCCTGGAAATATTGAAGGTCCCAAAGACGATATTTGGTTTTCTACATTGGGAGAAGATGGCAAATGGAAATTAGCACAAAATATTGGTCGACCATTAAACAATGCCACCTATAATTATTTAAGTGCGATTAGTCCCGATGGCAATACTTTACTTATCGATGACCAATTGCCTGCCATGGGACGTCCGATTAACGGGCTATCATTTGTGCGCATGACGCCAATGGGCTGGAGTTATCCCGAAAAATTATTGATTGAAAATTATTACAATAAAAACATTTTCAATGAATTTAACCTTGCTAATGATGGTAAAACGCTATTAATGAGTGTGGAACGAAACGATACGTATGGGGTAATGGACATGTATGTGACATTCCGGAAGGCCGATGGCAAATGGACAATCCCTAAAAATTTGGGGCCACAAGTAAATACGGCTTGCGATGACCAATATCCTTTTTTAGCTGCCGATGGGGTAACCTTGTATTTTGTCAGCGACGGCTATAGCGCTTATGGCAGTGATGATATTTACATGACCAAACGTCTTGATGATACTTGGCAAAATTGGTCCGAACCTCAAAATCTTGGTCCTACGATCAATACCATTTCCAGCGATTTAAGTTTTACCTTACCAGCTTCAGGCGATTATGCTTATTTAGTGTCAGGCCATGAGGCCATCGGCGCTTCAGATATTTTTAGGGTAAAACTTCCCGAAGCGCTCAAACCTAAACCAGTAGTATTAATTAAAGGAATTGTCTTGGATGCCAAAACAGGGAAACCAATTGTGGCGAATGTCAAATATGAAACCTTGGCAGATGGCAAAGAAGTGGGCATAGCCAATGCGGATCCTAAAACAGGGAACTATAAAATAGTGTTGCCTTGTGGTGCCAATTATGCCTTTTTGGCTTCTGCGCCAGGTTATATGGCCGAAGAGCAAAACCTTGATTTAGGGAATTGCAGCACTTATGCCGAAATTCAAAAAGATTTGGTATTGGTTCCGATAGAAGTAGGTCAAAAAATAAGACTCAATAACTTGTTTTTTGATTCTAAAAAATTTGACCTCAAACCTTTTTCTTCATCTGAATTGACAAGAATAGTGGCATTCTTAAAAAACAATGCGACGGTAAAAATTGAAATTGCAGGTCATACCGATAATGTAGGCAAAGAACCTGATAACCAATTGTTGTCTCAAAATAGGGCCAAAGCGGTGGCCGATTATTTACTGGCACA
>JBIKPL010000383.1:0-3351 GCA_044357485.1 Cytophagales bacterium | reverse complement strand
CCTTTGTTCGTTTCTGTCGTCACTTCCTTTTTCTTGTGCGAAATCAGTAGGTCGAATGGCCTCATGCGCTTCTTGTGCCGATTCTGATTTGGTTTTATAACGTCTAAGTTTGAAATATTCGTCACCATAATCATTGATGATGGCACTTTTTGCACTTTCAATAGCTGTTTCAGACAAATTGAAGGAGTCAGTTCTCATATAGGAGATTTTCCCTGCTTCATAAAGTCTTTGTGCTACCGTCATGGTTTGTGCAACCGAAAATCCAAGTTTACGCGCCGCTTCTTGTTGTAAAGTAGAGGTGGTAAATGGTGGAGAAGGGGAGCGATGTAAAGGTTTGCTTTCTAAATTTCTGATAGAGAAAGTGGCTCCATTGCATTTTTCTAAAAATTGATAAGCTTCTTTTTCGGTTTCGAATTTTTTGGGTAATTCAGCAATTAATCTTTTTTTGCCTTCAAGATCAAAAATGGCGGTTATTTTAAAGGAGGAGGTGCTGTTGAACTTCTCAATTTCTCGTTCACGATCTACGATCAGCCTTACAGCTACCGATTGTACTCTGCCCGCAGACAAACCACGTTTTATTTTTTTCCACAATACTGGAGATAATTCAAAACCAACCAAACGGTCTAGTACACGACGTGCTTGTTGGGCATTGACTAAATCTATATCAATGGTTCTAGGATTTTGAATGGCATTAAGGATTGCATTTTTCGTGATTTCCCTAAATACAATTCTTCTCGTTTGGGCTTCGTTTAAATCTAATGCTTCAAATAGATGCCAAGATATGGCTTCTCCTTCGCGGTCATCATCCGTTGCTAACCAAATTACTTCTGCTTTTTTAGCTAATTTTCTCAAATCTGCTACCACCTGCACCTTATCCTCGGTGATTTCATAGGTAGGTCTAAAATTATTTTTGATGTCTATAGCCTTATCACCTTTCGGTAAATCGCGTACGTGACCAAAACTAGACTTTACTATAAAATCCGGACCTAAATAACCTTCTATGGTTTTGGCTTTAGCCGGGGACTCCACTATCACAAGATTTTTCGACATCTTACTCTTACTATTCAATTATCCTCAATCGACAAAATTCACTATTTTTTTCCAAGAACCAACAGAAGTAGTTCTTTTTTTTATATAAATGTCTTTTAAACGTAATATTGTGTAGTTTTGTATACGATATGCTTGTTGTTTGTAAAAATAAATGGAATGAAGTCTGTAAAAGTAAAAGTGCCCGACAATAAAGTGAGTTTTTTTCTCGAACTTATGGATGACTTAAAGTTAAAAACCAAAGTCAATGACAAAACCAAGGAGAAAGATGTGATCAAAGACATTGAAAAAGAATTTAAGAAACTTCGTTCACTTAGTAAAGAAAAGGTAGGGTAGATTTTTTTACTTTGCAGATTTTTTTAAATACCGTCCCTTTTGGTGATTGTTCGTTTTTTACAATCATGACTTCACGTTTGAACTTGATTTTGGTTTTTAGGGAATAAATTTAGATGATTTTGTTTGTATTGTTACTTTTATTCGAAAATGCAGTCTGTTTTTAAGCTTGTATCTTGGTTTTGACAGAGAATGTATTTATTTTTTGTGATTATATTAATTAATTGTAGGATTTTAAAGTGAATTATTTGTTTTTTATTAAATTTAGGTTTGAATTTTAGGTGATTTATTTAAAATGGAGTATTTTTGTGACATTATAAGTGTAGAAATGAAGCATTTTTTTGTCAAATAGTTTAATTGATCTCCGAAATTGAATTAAAATGAATGCAAAAGTAAAAAAAAGGTATGGGGTTGTTTCATTGACAATCTTAGCAGCCATTTGCGGGCTCGCTTGTGTTTATCCTGCGGTACATCCAGAGCCAATTGCTGGTTACAAGTTTGATTCTGGACATTTGGCTTGGATTATTTCTGCTTCAGGTTTGGTGTTATTAATGACACCTGGTTTGGCTTTTTTTTATGGAGGCATGGTGCGTTCCAAAAATATGATTTCTACGATGCTTCAAAGTTTTATAGCCTTGGGTGTTATCAGTATATTATGGTATGTGGTAGGTTTTAGTTTAGCTTTTGGAGACAGTATTGGTGGAATTATCGGTAATCCTATGACGCATTTTATGTTTGATGGGGTTGGAACAGCTGCTAGTGATAAATTAGGCATCAGTATTGGCGGCGTTGCCATTCCTTTTATTTTGTTTGCAGCTTTTCAGTTAAAATTTGCCATCATTACCCCTGCTTTAATTACTGGTTCTTTTGCCGAAAGGGTTCGTTTTTGGGGTTATTTGGTTTTTATATGTTTGTTTTGTGTTTTAATTTATTGTCCTTTAGCCCACTGGACATGGCATCCTGAAGGATTTATGTATAAATGGGGCGTGCTTGATTTTGCTGGCGGTACGGTAGTGCATATTTCTGCTGGATTTGCCGCTTTGGCTGGTGCCATGTATTTAGGACCACGAAAGTTTAGCCTTGAGGATGAAGCCAATAAACCAGCCAATATTCCTTTTGTTTTAATTGGAACAGGTTTACTTTGGTTTGGATGGTTTGGATTTAATGCTGGTTCAGCATTAGAAGCGTCAGCTATTGCGGTTCGTGCTTTAATCAATACACATTTGGCTTCTGCTGCCGCGATGATTACTTGGGTTTTGTTAGATGTTGTGCAAGGTAGAAAAGTGTCGGCACTCGGGGCTTGTATCGGGGCGGTAGTAGGTTTGGTGGCAATTACTCCTGGAGCAGGTTTTGTTGACTATGGCCCAGCCTTATTTATTGGTTTTTTCGCTAGTTTAGTATGTGGATTTGCAGTACATACCAAAGAAAAATTAAAACTTGATGACACCTTGGATGTCTTTCCTTGTCATGGTATTGGCGGGATTGTAGGGATGGTTTTAACAGGCGTGTTTGCTAAATATAATTTGGTGGATGATATCGGACCTGGTTTAATGTATGGTGGTGTGGACAGATTTTTGGTGCACATGAAAGGCTTGGCTGTGGTATCAGTATTCACATTTGGTGGTTCTTTATTGGTTTACAAAATTACGGATATGATTACCCCTATTCGTGTGACAGAAGAACATGAAGCTTTGGGTTTAGATATTAGTCAACACAGGGAATCGATTTAGGGTTTTGGTTTTAGAGTTTTGGTTTTTAAGGGTTAAGGGTTAAGGGTTTAGGGTTTTGAGTTTAGGGTTTTGAGTTTAGGGTTTTGGGTTTACAGAAAAACGCTACTTCTATTTTAAAAAATCATACCACACTCCAGTAGTATTTAGCACTTGGCGTGAAGGATAGGAATGAAAAGCCCGGAGCGCAGCGAGGACTTGTAATGGATAGCCTGGTCCGAAGGACACGCCCTCAATTTCACCC
>JBIKPL010000382.1:0-3352 GCA_044357485.1 Cytophagales bacterium | reverse complement strand
TACCTATCCAATACTATTGTCGTTATGTTTTATACTATCATTAGCATGCATCCATCCTTGGCAGATTAATCCTAGGAGTATCCTTTTTGCCCTATCCATTTTATTTATCCATTTATTGCTTATCCCCCTATTGAAAGGTCATGTCCCATTCCTAGACATTGCCACCGCCTACTTGGTATCGCCCTGGGATTATCAAAAACTTTCGGTCATTTATCTGCTACTTATCCTAGCCTTATTGGCTTACAAATACGGTAATTTAAATACATTTTTTTGTGTTGCTGCGCTATTTCCTAACCTCTATGGCACTTTGTTTTTTGCTACAGCAGGCCTATTGGTAGGGGCCATTATACTCAAAGTGACACTAAAAGCCGCAATTCAATGGTCAAGCATAGGTTTACTCGTCTTATCGCTTGTTTCGTATCAATTGTTTTACACCGTCAATACCATACAAATTGCTTTGCAGCCCATCATCAACCTTGCCCTTTTTGAAGTAAGCCTTAAAAACTTCGCCAGCACCTCCATACGACTCAGCATATTTATGTTGCCTTATTTGGTTTTGTTTTGGATCAATAAAAACACACTTATTCCTTACGTAAAAAAACACCTACACCTTGCAATAGCCTTTTCCGTGGCTTGCTTAGCCTCTTTTGGGGGATGGAGTTTATTGCATTTACAAGTCGATTCCTTACAATTATTTTCTAATTTTAGTATCCCTGCCATTTGTATTGGCATTTGTTTTTCATTACAGCAACTCAATTGGCAAAAACAATTATTTATCCTCTTGGTCGCCATAGCCATCAACTATCCTAAATATATGTTACCCTCTAACCTGCATGCGCTAAATGAGGCGGAGGTTATATTTAAATCACGTAACCATGGTGTGTTTTTCAAAAATGGATATGAGTATACCAATCCTTATAATATCAGTCCGCATTATGCCAATCCTTTAAGTTTTGTATATTTAACCAACAGCCACCTTCGCATGACAGACCTCAGCATAGTAGATGCCGCTTACCAAACAGGTCTTCATACGCCATTTTTAAAACATACTTTAGCGAATAACGAATTTAACCTATACCTGCAAAGCCATCACGAAACGGGAATTGCAGCGAAAGTAAATTTCATCAAAACCCATGATATTTCATTTTTAATATGTCCTATTGCCTATCCTTTGCCCTTGGACATATCCAATATATTTCAGCACAAAACAACCATTTCCAACCAAGAAGTTTGGTATTGAAAAGACAATTTAACAACCCTTCGTGCAAAATTTAACAAGGCTCGAAGTGTTGTCATATTTAATTCAAAGGCAAAACATAAACCGATGGTGCAAAAAAGTTAAGTTTTTTTTTGTGATTTTAATATCCGTGACAATCTGCTTCATCCGTCAAATCTGTGTGCAATTTTGTTTTTATTCTTTGTCAAAAGAATAAAAACTTGGAGCGTGGGTTAAGTGAATAATACGGATAATCACTGATCTTTTCTTAACTTAACGCCATTGAGATGGCCTTGAAAACACTAGTGCTAAATTCCTCGTTGCAAACAAGGACTAGTGGGGATTCTGATTCTGAATGGCGTTGAAAACGCCAGTGCTAAAATCCTCGTTGCAAACGTGGACTAGTGGATTCTGATTCTGGACGGCGTTGAAAACGCCGGTACTAAAATCCTCGTTGTAAACGTGGACTAGTGGATTCTGATTCTGAATGGCGTTGAAAACGCCAGTGCTAAAATCCTCGTTGTAAACGAGGACTAGTGGATTCTGATTCTGAACGGCGTTGAAAACGCCGGTACTAAAATCCTCGTTGTAAACGTGGACTAGTGGATTCTGATTCTGAACGGCGTTGAAAACGCCAGTACTAAAATCCTCGTTGTAAACGAGGACTAGTGGATTCTGATTCTGAACGGCGTTGAAAACGCCGGTACTAAAATCCTCGTTGTAAACGTGGACTAGTGGCGCAAAGGAATTCACGCTAAGTTCGCAAAGAAAGCAGATTACCAATGTAAGATAGATAAATTGCCGACGCAAGAACATAAACCTCCGGTGCGAAAACATAAACGGCCGACGCAAGACATAAACTGCTGGTGCAAGTATACTATTTATAAAGATTGGTGTAGTTTTAAACTTCGCCGAACTTAATATACAAGATGCGTTTAATACAATAATTGGTGCATAAAAACGATTGGTATAAAGAGGCAAGCCAATTGCTTTATTATTGCTTGGTTTATATATTTTTTCAAATCATTATGTATATCACTCTTGTTTGAGGTATACTTAATTTAAAAGCATATTTTATGTACGCATCTAAAATTATCCACCATGGAGAGGCAAGAATTAAAGTAGAATTTCCAAAAAACGAACTTGTCTTAAAACAGCTTAAACAAATAGTGGGATTAAAATGGAGTCAAACTATTAAATCATGGCATATACCTTATGATAAGGATAGTTTTAATCAGCTCAAAGCAATTTTCCCTACAATTGAATATGAGCACACCAATCAATTCAAAAAAGAAATAAAAAGACCCAAAGAATCGGAACCCATACACTATTTCCCTAGCGATGATTCTTGTAATTTGATGTATTATGGAAAGCGAATATTAATTTTCATGAAACCAAATGATGACATCATAAAGCAATTACAAAGTTTTAAGGGGGTGTTTTTTGATTCGAATAAAAAAGCTTGGAATTTACCCAATTCAAGTTCAAACATTGCCTTGGTTACGTTTCTTTTTAAAAATAAAGTAAATTTTCTAAATAAAGAAATGGTAGTATTGGCACCTCCTCATCATCAGATACGCATTCCGAATACTTTAAAAATTGTGATTACACCTCATAAAACATTTCAGTTACATTTATTATATGACAAAAAAGTACATCAATACATTAAATCTATGGCAATGGTTTCGTGGAATTCATTGCTAAAATGTTGGGTACTGCCTCATACTGAACAAAATTTAACACATATCAAAACCTATTTTGAATCTATAAATTATAGGATTGAATTTAGTACTGAAAAAGAAAAAAAGTTAATTCCTAAACAAAAAACAGCGCAGAATTTACAATTACCTCCTGAGTATTTACAACAACTTGAATTAGTAAGGTATAGTAAACAGACCATTAAAACATATACCTCATTGTTTGTTGAGTTTGTAAATTTTATTCAAGAGCCTGACTATATAGCCATTACAGAAGAGCAAATAAAGACTTATTTAATGCATTTGGTCAATAGAAATGTTTCTGTTTCGTATCAAAACCAAGCGATTAATGCTATTAAATTTTATTATGAAAAAGTATTAGGGAAAGCCAGGAAAATTTATGCCATAAATCGCCCCATTAAAGACAAAAAATTACCTG
>JBIKPL010000381.1:0-3357 GCA_044357485.1 Cytophagales bacterium | reverse complement strand
ATTGGTTTTAGTTTTAGCCATTTTTTTGCACAAACCCCTGAGGCATCTGCCACCTGTGAACATTGGTTAAACAATAAAAATATACCCGGTATTAAAGTAAGTAAGCGTATTTTTTTCATGACTTAATGGAATTATGGTTTTACTTTAATTTCTTTCTCGGTGTATTTAGAGGGGCATTTCATCAATATTTTGTCTGCCTTAAACACATTGTTTTGTACGTTTCCTATGATGACCACTTTTTCTGATCGTTCGAAATCTGCAGGTTTAGGGCTGCCAAAGACCACTTTCATTTCTACATTGGTGGTATCTTTGAGGATAAAAGCGAAATAATTGGCATCAATTTCTGGATGGTATTCCATGCCGATAATTTTTTTATTTTCATCTTTCAATAAGGTGCCTACAACGTGTATTTTGCTCAAATCACCATTTTTTGCCATCGCTTTAGCTTCATTAAAAGTCAAATAAGCACTTGAACTTCCTGAGGTAGAAATAATGGCCCCAATAGCAATGGCTATCACGATAATCGCAATGATATGTGTTTTTTTCATGAATGCGCTTGTTAGGTACTAGCTGTTTTTTTCTAATTTACTGATTTTCTTTTCTAGCATTATCAAGAAAATGACAATACCCGTAAGGATGATTGAGGCCACTGTAATCACGACGTATATTTTGCCTTCTTCACGAAAACCATCCGCCATGCTTGGGATAGTTTTGTTTGGTTGTGCAAATGCCATGATCAAAGTAAAGAATTGCAAAATGAGGATACTCGTTATTTTTTTTGTCATGATAATTGATGTTTAATCTTGTGTTGAACACTGTGGTTAGTCATTTGACGATTGTTTTTCTTCAATGTTTCTTGTTCGTACGCGTAGTTGGGCTATCCAAACCCCTAACAAAATCCACCCTATTACCGCGGGATAAAATACCATACGCATATTATTGTCGAGGTCATAGGAATTGAAACCAGGATTTCCTCCATTGCCTGGGTGAAGAGAATCTGTTAATCTTGGCAATATAAATATCAAGGGAATCATGGCTGAAAAGGCAAAAATATTATACACCGCACTTATTTTAGCCCTTTGTTGCTCATCATCAAAAGATGATCTTAATACCATATAAGCCAAATAAATCAGTAAACTTATGGCAGCCCCGTTGAGTTTGTAATCTTCTTTCACCCAATAATCTCCCCAAGTAAATTTAGCCCAAACCATGCCGGTTAAAATACCAAGGATGCCAAAAAAGATACCTGTATTGGCAAATTCTGCAGCAATAATGTCGTATTTAGAAAGTGGATTGTTGAGGTATTTGATGGCATAAACCATTGATACGCTAAATAATACGGTCATGCAAAACCACATGGGTACATGGAAATACAAATTGCGAATGGTTTCGTTGAGAATATCCAATCGAGGTACTTTGCCAAGAAATCCACCAATAATGGTGTAAAATAAACAGGCAACACAAAGCACTTTCCACCAATGGTTTTTCATAATTTGATTTAAGTTTTAAACGCCTACCCCAATACTTTGTACTCAGTACCCTGTACTCAGTACCCTGTACTCAGTACCCAACACTACGTGCGCCAAAGGTAAGGAAATAGTAAATACGAAATTGTGACCACAATCACATTTATCGCTGCCAAGGTAATCAATTCGTCGATGCTATTACTAAAGGCTAAGCCATCCATGGCATTTTTGGATATTTTTATGAGCATAATGAGCATTGGTAATATCACAGGAAATCCCAAAATTGCCATCAAAGTACCTCCATTTGCTGCTTTAGAAGCAATGGCTGAAATCATGGTAAAGGAGGAAGAAAATCCTAAACCACCTAAAATAACATTCATAATAAACAAACCCATGTCTTGAACAGGATTGCCAATAATTAAGCTATACACCGAAAGCCCTATCATCGACAACACAAACATGAGCAAGGCGTTGAATATTATTTTTGAAATGATGACGGCTTGTGGACTTACCAAAGTATAGAAATACAATAATCGACCTCTACTTTCTTGCATAAAGCTTTTGGCAATAGCATTTACGGCAGTAAATAACATGATAATCCAAAAAAGGGTATTCCAAGTAATAGGATGAATTTCTCCATTGCTAAACCTAAAGCCCATATAACAGACAAAAACAGTGCTCACAATATAGAGCATCATGCCGTGTAAGGCATAGCGTTGACGCAACTCTAACAGGAGGTCTTTGGCTACTAAAAATTTTATTTCTTGAATGAGATTCACGTCTCGCAATTTAATACATTTAATGGATGAATCAATAAGGATAGGGGTACGATTTCAGGGCAAACGCATTAAAATAAATTCAACAAAAAGCCTCACCCCAACCCTCTCCAAAAGGAGAGGGAGCTGACCATTAATCATAAATTTGTGATTAATTCATAGAAAACTTACTCGTTTTCAAAAACTAATGATGATTTCATCGGGATCTAAAGCCCTTCTCGTTTGGAGAAGGGTTTGGTGGGATGAGGCTTTTTACATTGAATTTTTAGACTAAACATTTTAATGCGTTTGCCCTGGGTACGATTTGGGCAATTGGTCGCTTAAATAGCCTACTTTTTTCTTTTAATGTTTTGCGCACCGATTTGATGTCATCAATAAGGCTACTTTCATGTTAGTCGTAGCGCTAAGATTCTTTTTTTGAGAACAATTGAGGTGAAATTTTTGCACCATTGTATTATTTAGTAGATTTGTATTCAATCTGCTAGGGGCTATGAAAAATGTAATTTTATTGTTTTGTACATTGTTTTCTTGGCAATTTTCTTTGGCCCAAGTCGAAGCTTTTAATTTTCCCTTAACTTCTAAGGCACACAAAAAGGTAATTGCATTTGAAAATAAGCAAGGTGGTTTACATTATGTTTTTACCAATAAATCTTCTTTAGACTTTAGTTGGTTTGACTCAGGGAAGCGTAAAAATCTACTTGTTCCCCTAGAAAAGCGGTTTAAAAAAGCGCACGTTATTGTTGCAACAGCCAATGAAGTGACTGTTCAAGTGCTTTTCTTTCAACCCAAATTGAAAACAATTTCGGTGCTTTTGTTGGATAAAAATACAGGGAAATATTCGTTTAAAGACATCTTGGTGATGCAAGCCCATGAACAATTGTTGAAGTTTGTGAAAGAAGATGACCATGTACAAGTGTTGTCGGTGTTCGACAATAATGTCTTAAGAGTTGTAACGGTAAATGATGGCGTTGTTACGGCTACAAGTGATTATGTGGTGCCTTTTGCTGGGTTTTATAAAGCTTTATCGGTGAAGGATAAAGAATTAGCCCAAGAAACCTATTCTAAGCTTGGTATAACATTGATTGCTCACGAAGTGGCCAATACGCTAAATACGA
>JBIKPL010000380.1:0-3359 GCA_044357485.1 Cytophagales bacterium | reverse complement strand
AATGACTTTTATATAGGAATAAAAAAGGATAAATCAATATACTGTGCTGTAGGAAATAATAACGCTGGTCAATTAGGAGATGGAACTTTAATTAATAAAACTTCATATACATGTTTTGTAAAACTTGGTTTGGAAGAAGAGGAGTATTTTCAATCTTTAATTGTATATCCTAATCCTTCAAATGGTCAGTTTGCCGTAAAAGCTACTTTAAAAGGTAATTGCAGTTTGTTTAATCAAATGGGCCAATTTATCCAAAGTGTACAATTAGATGAGTCAAATAATTTAACAGCTAGTTTCGATAACTTAAATTCTGGATTGTATTTTGTTATTGGCAAATTTAATGGGATTATGATAACTCGAAAAGTTATAGTAAATAAATAAATTAGTTAGTGGTCTGAAAAACTCAAATAATTTTAAAATATCTTATATTTTGATAAGTAATAAATGAGCGAATACTGACGATATATTCGCCCTCGCATGGCACCTCAATTGTTATCCGCTGGTTTACGGCTTCGACGTGGACCAACTATTCGTTTAAACGCTAAAGGTTATTGTCTCTGCCAGCTTCTAATTTCTTACTTTTAAACTTGGTACACGTCACCACTGCGTTCAGACGTGCACCAGCACACCGAAGTTCATGTGCGCCATCAGGGAAAAAAAATCCAACTATACAAGTTGGACCATATTATATATTTGTTTGTTTTTATTCTTTGTCAAAGAATAAAAAATTGGAACGCAGATCAAGCGGATGGTGCTGATTCTCACGGATTTTTTTTAGCTATTAATAATCTTGCACTGTTGCTTACCTATCTCAACTTCTAGTCCTCGTTTGCAACGAGGATTTTTGTATTGGCGTTTCCAACGCCAGCCAAATCAGGAATACACAAAACGGTACCTCATCCAATCATCCTTTAATCTTGTAATTCTAATTCAGACAATTATTGTTTAGTTTATTGATATCAACTTCCTCGCCGTCGCACGTCAAATGTTATCCGCTGGTTCACGGCTTCGACGTGGACCAACTATTCGTTTGAAACGCTAAGGATATTGTCTTTACCAGCTTCTAATTTCTTACTTTTAAACTTGGTACACGTCACCACTGCGTTCAGACGTGCACCAGCTTCGCGATATACCAGCTAGGGAGATTTGGATAGCTAAAAATCAAACAGATACATGTAGTTGTATAGAATTGGACTTAAGCTAGAAGAGGTTACTTTCTATAAATTGATGCATGAATTTTTGAACTATAGATTTACTGCAATTTTCTTTTTTTAAAAAAGACTGAAAAACTAATTGATTTTCATGGCTCATTTCAGAAATTATAGTCAAGTTGTTTTCATCAAAAGATTTTGAGGCCATTTGCCAACTTGGAAATATTCTTTCATTTAAAAAACCAGTTGAAATTTTCATGCAATTTCTGTGTCTAAAGTCTGCTTTAATACTCTCAAAAAGACGATTAACATTATCAATTGGCCCTTCTATATATTGGAGAAAATAAGTGTTTGAATACATCAATAAACCTGTTACTGAGTTTTCAGGATTAATTAGTTGAGCGCTATCAAGAATATCATTTACAAAATCATTTGTGCATATTTTTTCCCTGTTGCTAATATAGAGGACGTATAAGAATTGATTTTTCATTTTTTGGCTACTTTTGTAAGTTAAAGTATTAAATCGAAGAAAGATTTGAAAACAATTATCATGTTATACAGAAAATATATTTAAAAAGTTACATAGACTAAAGCTAGAAAAAGATATATACATAATTTTGTGTCATTGTTGTTCGATACAACTAATAGAAAAAGTAGCCCAATTTGGGCTATTTTTATTTTATCGTAGATTTGAAGTTCCGACACTCTCAATAAACGATGGGCAAAAATATACATTTTTCAAGTAATTCCTTCTAGTCTCCGTTTGCAATAATAATTTTTAGAAGTGTCGTTTCCAACGCCAGCCCAAGAAACAGAATATACAAACCAGTACTCCTGCTATCGCACGTTAATTGTTATCCGCTGGTTCACGTCCGATGTCGTTAAGTTAATTTTTTTTGTAATTTAAATATCCGTGATGATCCGCTTAATCCGCCAAATCTGTGTGCAATTTTGTTTTTATTCTTTGTCAAAGAATAAAAAATTGGAACGCTGATTGTGCGGTTTGGACAGATTGACGCTGATTTTATCTAAACTAAACGGCTTTAAATCAATCTTGTTTAATTAACAAGTCTTGATATTTTTAAATCCGTGACAATCCGCTTAATCCGCCAAATCTGTGTGCAATTTTGTTTTTATTCTTTATCAAAGAATAAAAACTTGGAACGCGAATCAGGAGGATAAAATGGATTATCGCTGATTTTTTTCCTTAACTTAACGACATTGGGTTCACGGCTTCGACGTGGACCAACTATTCTGTTGAAACGCTAAAGGTTATTGTCTCTACCAGCTTCTAATTTCTTACTTTTAAACTTGGTACACGTCACCACTGCGTTCAGACGTGCACCAGCACACCGAAGTTTATGTGCACCAGCGGGGATGATTTCTGGTGAAATACCGGAGGTTATCTCCTGTTTGTTGAAAATCAAATTGTTATCCTTAAACTGACGGCTATGCCCAAAAGGTGATGGAGCTGTCCATTAATCATAAATTTGTGATTGATTCATAGAAAACTTACTCGTTTTCATAAACTAATGATGATTTCATCGGGATCTAATTCCCTTCTCCTTTATAACTGAACACGAGAGTGCGAAAGTTACGAGCGTAGCGCTGGGTTTGGGATGAGGCCTTTTACATTGAATTTTTAGACTAAACATTTAAATGCGTTTGCCCTGTAATTAACCCATACTAATTTCTTAAATACAGCTTTTGTACTTACATTTGTTTTACTGATTATAAATTATTTGAAAGCAAATCATCCCATAGGTATATTCGATAGCGGCATAGGTGGCCTCACGGTTGCGCATGCCATTACTAAAGTGTTGCCTAACGAAAGTTTTGTTTATTTTGGTGATACTGCCCATTTGCCTTATGGAGACAAATCTACTGCTGCAATACAATCATATACTGTTAAAATTTGTGATATGTTGTTAAAGCAAGATTGTAAGGTGATTTTAATTGCTTGTAATTCTGCTTCAGCAGCAGCGTATGAATTGGCAAAAGAATATGTAGGAAGCAAGGCCAATGTAATTAGTGTGATTGATCCGGTGATTCAATATTTGAATACTCACTATGCACACAAAACCGTTGGGTTAATTGGTACCAAAAAAACGGTAAAGTCTAATGTATACCATAAAAAAGTTGACAAATTAGATTGTGGTATAGACTTAAAATCGTTAGCAACGCCTTTATTGGTTCCTATGATTGAAG